>JAUVRU010000043.1 GCA_030597485.1 Anaerolineae bacterium | reverse complement strand
TATGATCTCTGGAACCAGGCGCAGGTTAACGCTGGCGACCACCAGGTCTACAGGGTGGGGGATGTCTGCCAGCGAGGGCTAGGCCTTGACCCCCATGATCTCGTCTCGGCTGGGGTTGATGGGATACACCTGGCCCTTAAACTCGTGGTTGAGCAGACTGTCCAACACTGCGTTGCCCACCTTGCCGGGGGTTGTCGAGGCTCCCACCAAGGCCACGCTCCTGGCCTTGAAGAAGCGGTCCAGATGGCGCGGGTTAGCCTGAGCTGTGCTGGGGGCAGGCTGGGGCTGCGGGTGCCAGAGGATCTTGGCGTCGACCACCCGGTGCTGGTCTTTCCAGACCATAATTGGGTTGAAATCCACCGATTGGAGCTTGCCCGCCTGGTCGCTGGCCATACGGCTGGCATTCATCAGCAGATCAATCAGCATATCCTCCGATACTGGCGAAGCGCCGCGGTAGCCTTGCAGCAGCTTCTGCCCCTGTATCTCGTGGATCATTTGGGCCGCGTCGGATCTTTCGATGGGCACCACTCTGAAAGTAACGTCCTGCAAGACTTCTGTGAAGACCCCACCCAGCCCAAACATGATGACCGGGCCGAACTGCGGATCGTCCAGCAGGCCGATGATTACCTCGGTACCCTCAGTCACCATCTCCTGGATCTCAACTCCCTGGACGTGGGCGTGAGGGCAAGCGGCTCGAGCTGAGGAGACGATTTGCTCGAAGGCCTGACGCACCTGGTTGGCCCTCCCCAGGTTGAGCATCACGCCGCCGACATCCGTCTTGTGTACGATGTCAGGGGAGGAGATCTTGAGCGCGACCGGAAGCCCAATCTCCGAGGCAACCGTGGCTGCCTCATCGGCTGTTGTGGCAAGAGCGCTGCGGGGTACTTTGAAGCCGTATTGTTGAATCATGGATTAGTGTTCCTTCGCCCCGGTTCGAGGTTTGGACAGCACAGCCGGTGCCATCGCCGGGGGTGAAGTGTCTGCACTCTGCCGACGGCACCTATCACGTCGCGCTGTGCTGGGAGGTGGTCGCATGTCAAGACCAGCAGCATTCCTGCGAGACTATGGGTGTCGATAACTCTTGTGGTGAGACAGTCTACGTCACCAGCCGGCATCAAACTGACGGTAGGAACGGCTTGCGGAACTCTCTAGAAGGGGGTGTAATTCTGATGACTGCTGCTTGAACCATACAGCAAACTGATGGGTTTGTCAAATGGCTTTCGCTCTGACATTTCATCCGTGCTATAATCGTTGCCGGGAACAGCCTCAGCCCAACGGGTGTTGAGGAGGGTCATGGACTCCCGAAATGGCCGTTGGGTTCGTGGTATGAACGGGTATGCCGAAGGGCATATTGGAGGTAAGCAAACAGTATCAAATGGGTGAGAAAGGCCTATGAACCTGATTCGTGCCTTTCGCGTTCGGCCGGGAGACGTGGTGTCTTTTGTGGGCGGCGGTGGGAAGACGACCGCTATGTTCCGGATGGCCTCAGATCTGGTAGCGCAGGGACAGCGGGTGGTGACAACAACCACCACTCACATCTTCGCTCAACAGATAGCCCTGTGCCCCCACCACATCATTCATGATCAGCGCCAGGATGCCGACGGGCTGATCCGATTGCTGACCGATCAGCTGGCAGTGCATCCCCACATCCTCGTCGTTGGACGATCTAACTATGAGACGGGCAAGGCCTGTGGGGTGGAGCCCGGAGTGGTGGATGCTATGGCCGTCACGGGCCAGGCGGATTGTGTTCTGAACGAGGCCGATGGTGCTCGCATGCGTCCCTTCAAGGCACCGGCTGAGCACGAGCCTGTGGTGCCCAGTCGGACCACGTTGTTGGTCCCGGTGGTGGGCATTGAGGTGATAGGCCGTCCTTTGACTGAGGAACACGTTCACCGGGCTGCGGTGGCTGCCCAGTTGGCCGGCGTTGAGCTGGGTGTAGCAGTGACGCCCGAGATCGTGGCCGCGGTCCTGACAGATCTTCAGGGTGGGTTGAAGGGGCTGCCCGTCGGCGCCCGGGTGGTGCCCTTCATCAACAAGGTGGACTCCGGCACGCTGGCATTGGGCCACGACCTGGCGGAACATCTGTTGGCCTGTCAGCAGGTTGAATCTGTGGTCATTGGATCTGTGCAACATGACGATCCTGTCATCGAAGTGTGGAGCCGGGTAGCAGCGGTGGTGCTGGCGGCAGGGGCATCGAGTCGCTTTGGTGAGCTCAAGCAGCTGCTCCCGTGGCAAGGGGCCACACTGCTCAGCCGCGTGGTGGACACAGCCTTGGAGTCCCTGGTCGATCCGGTGATCGTGGTGTTGGGCAATCGTGCAGAGGAATGCCGCGATGCGTTGGACCGCCGGCCGGTCAAGATTGTGACCAACGAAGACTGGCGCGAGGGACAGAGTACTTCGGTCAAAGCCGGGCTGGCCGCTGTGCCTGACAACGTATGTGCCGCCCTGTTCTCTCTGGCAGACCAGCCGATGGTCACAGCGCATACCATCAATGCCCTGATCGCGCGTTACCGGTTCACGCTGGCACCTGTCGTGTGGCCGGAACATGCTGGTGAGCGAGGCAACCCGGTGCTCTTTGATCGAGCCTTGTTCGCTGAGCTGATGCGCCTCAGCCAGGACGCAGGTGGTCGCTCAGTGCTGAAGGCTCACGTCGCTGACGCCGAACGCGTGCCGGTTGATGACGCCGGAATTCTGTTCGACATTGACACCCCTGCAGATTACCAAGAAAAGAACCTCCGAAGTATTAGGTAATTCGGAGGTCTCCTCGGTGTTTGCGCGCGGTTGCTTGGGTTAGCCCACCTGGGGCTCCAATAACCCGTAATTGCCGTCGTGACGCCGATATAGGACGTTCATGTTGCCGGAGTTGGCGTTAAAGAACACAAAGAAGTCGTGACCCAGCAGTTCCATCTGCTCAATGGCCTCCTCCTCGTCCATTGGGGAGACGAAGAAACGCTTGACGCGTGCGATGTGGCGCTTTTGCTCTTCAGCTAATTCGTCCCATGTCTCCTCGCTGATCGGAGGTGGATCTGCTGTGATCCGGCTGGGGCCTTGCCCTCGCCAACGATCTTCTCGCTTGCCTTTGAAGCGAGCGATCTGCCGGTGTATCTTGTCCACCACAGCGTCAATGGCGACTGTCATCTCCGCAGCGCGCTCTTCGGCGCGCAGGATGGTCCCGTTGTTGCGTACGGTTAGCTGAGCAACGTGACGGTCGCCGGCGCTGCGTGTCTTCTGGAAGGACAGGTCCATCCGCACTTCCTGGATGTCCGGCAGGTAGCGATCCAGTTTGCCGGCTCTCTTTTCCACGTACTCCTGTAACTCGCTGCTGATCCGCAGGTTCTTACCATTCAGTGTGAATTGCATAGCGATCTTCCTTTCTCACCCTCGTCAGGAATCCAAGTCAGAATCACCAACATGTGACATCAGAAGGAATCCATGTCATCTGGCGTGCGCCAGAGTGAAACCCCACACCGTGGCTGCGCCCGCTTCTCTCAATGCCATGGTGCAAGCCACCAACGTGGCCCCTGTCGTGCAGACGTCGTCTACAAGCAGTATCTGCCGTCCCTCAATGGTCGTCCGGTGCTGGCCCGAGACCTCTCCCCTTACAGGGGCCTGGCAGGCGAAGGCGTCACGGACGTTGACGTGTCTTTGAGTCGCATCCAGTCCCACTTGAACCCGGGTGCGGCGTGTTCGCCTGAGTGTGTTGGTCGCGAGCGGCAGGCCCACCATTTGGCCGAGGGCACAGGCCAACAGATGCGCCTGATTATATCCTCGTTCGCGCTGCCGGGCAACATGTAGTGGCACCGAGACAATCAGGTCGGCTTGCAGGGGACTGGCGGTCCAATAATCAGCCATCAGGCTAGCCAGGGGGGCTGCCAGCGAGGGGCGGTTGCCGAACTTGAAGTGGTGAATAGCCTGACGGGCTCCGTTCTGCAACATCAGCACTGAACGGATGCCATTGATGGCAGGAGGTGTCTGTCGACAAGATGGACAGACAGCGGCACCATCCGTTGGCCGGCCGCATATCTGACAGATTGGAGGCAGCACGCGTGGGAAATCCTCCAGGCAGGCATCACACAGGAGAGTGGCAGCTTGGCTGCAAATGACACAATGGGGCGGGAACAGCAGATTCAGCAGGTTCTGGCTGGTCTGGCGAAACAAGGTAGCGACTGACAATAGGCCTCAACACCTGTGTTGACCGGCAATCGTGCCGTCCGTCACCTGACAATTGATGGCCGGTGGTCGTGCCGGTGCGCTGGATGCGGATCACCGACAGTTCAAGGATGCAGGTATGTTGTCGTACGAACTGCCAACTGACCGCGGTCGATCAAGAGATGTTGCCGGTGTAGGTTCTTGGTGTGCACCCGCTCAGTATCACATAGTGCCCAAGACGCCGGATTCCTTGACCACCAATACAGCGGGTCCCAGCAGTACGATGTAGATGGACGGGAAGATCAAGAAGACTAGGGGAAACAACATCTTGACTGGCGCTTGGTGTGCCTTCTCCTCAGCGCGTTGGCGACGCTTGATGCGCATCTGTTCCGATTGGATGCGCATCACCTTGGCCATGCTCACACCCAGCTGGTCAGCTTGAATAACGGCCGCCACAAAACTGGTGATATCAGCCACGCCGGTGGTGCGGTCCATCTCCCGCAATGCTACCCGTCGGAGTTTACCCAGGCGGATTTCTTGGATGACGCGTGAGAAGGCCTGACTCAAAGCATTATCCCATTTCTCAGCCACCTTGGCCATAGCTGCATCAAAGCCGAGGCCAGCCTCGACACAGATGGTGAGAAGGTCGAGGGCATCAGGCATAGCTTTGAGGACCTCATCCTGCCGCCGGCGAATCTTGCCGCCAAGCCACAACGCTGGTAGCAAGTAGCCCAGCACAAAACCAAGAACCGTTGCCCCCAATCGTATCAGGAAGGCCTGACCCGTCACGCTGGTCAACAAGAAAGCAAACGCCCCCATCAGGATTGCTACGCCGGCGCGAGCGCCAAAGAACTCGGTAGCCCCCCAATTGTTGGGACGTCCTGCCATCTCCAGATTGTGACGGGTTGCCTCCAGCGTATGGGTCGGTGTGAATCGAGTGACAAAGCTAGCCAGCCCCTTCAGGATGGGCAGCATGATGCGTTGGGTGAAGGGTTGCGAGAGTTCTATTTCTTCCAGCGTGAGCGGTGCTGATCGACTGGCAAATTCCTCCAGGCGAACGGCAACATCATCCGATGTTGTGGGGGATGTCAATCCCACGGCAATCAGAATGATCGTAGTCGCCGCAAAACCAGCAATCAATAGAATGAGTGGTAAGGACATGATGTCAGGCTCCTGATCTCACTTGTTGTTACACATCAATGCTCACTATCTTGCGGATGGCAAAGAAGCCGGCTGTGATCATCACCGCGCCGACGGCCATCATGGCTATCCCGCAGACATCTTGAAACATAGCGCCCATATAGGAGGGGTTCATGGCAAACAGTACCAGGCCCAATCCTATTGGCAGAAATGATACGACGTAACCGGAAATCATCTGCTGGGAGGTCAGCACCCGGATCTCGCCTTTGATGCGCACACGTTCCCGAATGGTATGACTGATGGTCTCGAGAATCTCCGCCAGGTTACCGCCCACCTCATGCTGTACGCTGATGGCGGTGATCATCAAGTCTAAATCGTCAGAAGGGATACGCCGTAGCATGTTTTGCATGGCCTGTTCGGTTGACACGCCCAGCCCAATCTCACGCACAACCCGCTGAAACTCGTCTGATATGGGAGGCGGCATCTCGGTGGCCACAGCATCCATCGCCTGGAGCAGGCTATAGCCTGAGCGCAGTCCGTTGGCCAGCAAGTTGATGGAATCTCCCAGCTGGTTACCGAACTCCTTCAAGCGTTTACCCTGGCGATACTTCACGTAAAAGCGGGGCAGGAAGAATCCAAGCAGCAATCCGCCCAAAGTGAGAAACAGATTCTGGTGCATAATGAGATAAAAGAGGACGCCGGTACCTAAGATGCTGGTGAGTAGCAGAATCAAGTACTCGCCCACGGTTAGCTTGAGATTGCCGCGAGCCAGAGCGGTGGCGATGTTACGAGCGAACTGCTTCTCGCCGACGGCTCCCTGGAGGCTCTCCGCGAGCTTGGAGGGTCCTCGTTGCATCTCCGGTACTCCGCCTTCCACGGCGGTTTCCCTGGTGACGAATTGGTCCAGGCGCGCATCAATGTCAGCGTCGGTATCTCCTGTTGCCCGCGAGATGACATAGAATAGGCCTATCACCACCAGGAACGCTATGCCAGCTATCGCAATTGGTTCTATTGAGTTCATCCGTTTACACCCTTGACCTTCGGGGCAACCGTTGTCCAGATTTGGCCGGGACGTGGCCGAAAAGGCCAGTCAATCAGTCGTGAATCGCTAAGCGGCCCTCACGCTCACGCCAAAGATGTTGGGCGGGAGATGAATGTCGGCAGCTTCGATTTGCTCCATGAATTTAGGACGGATGCCGGTGGGCTTGAGTCGCCCGACCACACGGCCATCCTCTATGCCTTGCTGTTCAAAGGTGAAGAGGTCAGACATCACGAGGACACCACCCTCCACGCCCTGCACCTCGGTGATAGCCACAATCTTGCGCGTTCCATCTCGCATGCGCTCCTGCTGAATGATCAAATCAATGGCCGAGGCAATCTGGTCGCGAATGGCTCGGACGGGGAGGTCCATGCCGGCCATCAAGCACATCGTTTCCAGGCGTGACAGTGTGTCGCGGGGTGAATTGGCATGGGCGGTGGTCAGGCTGCCATCGTGGCCGGTGTTCATCGCCTGCAGCATATCCAGGGCCTCGCCGCCACGGCATTCCCCAACCACGATTCGATCAGGACGCATACGCAGGCAGTTGATGGTGAGGTCACGGATAGATACCGCACCTTTGCCCTCAATATTGGGCGGACGCGACTCGAGGGTGACGACATGTTCCTGGCGCAGCTGTAACTCGGCAGCGTTCTCCACCGTGACAATGCGCTCGTCATTGGGGATGAAGCCGGATAGGACATTGAGGAAAGTTGTCTTTCCGGACCCCGTGCCTCCTGAAACTACCATGTTCAGCCGAGCCATCACGCAGGCTTTGAGGAACTCGGTTGCTTCTGGGGTGATGGTCCCGAAGCGAATCAAATCATCCACCGTAAGGGGTACTTTGGAGAACTTCCGGATGGTGAGGGTGGGGCCGTTGAGAGATAGGGGATGGATGATGGCATTGACACGGGAGCCATCAGGCAGACGGGCATCCACCATAGGTGAACTTTCGTCGATTCGCCGCCCCAGCGGTGATACGATACGGTCGATGATACGCGTCAGATGCTCTTCACTCTCAAAAGACACTTTGACGCGCTCGAGTTTGCCGTTGCGCTCAATAAAGATATTCTCGGGTCCATTCACCATGATTTCGGTGATGTCCTCATCTCTCAACAATGGCTCAAGGGGGCCGTATCCCAGGATTTCAGCAACAATTTGTTCGAAGAGACGCTGTCTCTCCTGTCGGCTCAGGATATGACCCTCTTGGGCCAGGATCTGGTCGTACATGCCCTCAATGGTCTGACGCACCTCATCGGTCTTGGTGACATCCATTTGCGGGTCCAGTTCTGCAATTAACTTGTCCTGAATCCGCTCCTTGAGATTTAGAAAAGCATCTCGGCCAGAGACTGTTGGAGCCCGCCGGGCGCGGAGTTCTTGCAAGCGAGAGGGCACCTCGCCACCCAGTTGTCCCTTTTCAATACGTTTCAAGAGTGACACAATCAGACTCCTCGGTGCCGCCGCCGCTGCCGACTAGGCAGGCAGTCGGCCCGCGACAACCTTAACGAGTGTTTCCTCATTGGCCTCTTCTCTGTCTTCCACGGCGCTGGCGACGTATTGGGCCAACACTGCGGTTGCCTGTGCTAACTTGGTGCTGCGAGTGCTCATCAAATAGGGCACTCCCTGGTTGGCAGCCAGGGAAGCTGTGTGCTCATCCAAGGGGATTTGAGCGGATATCGGATGTTTTATGCTGGCCTGGATATCCTCAGGGCGGATGCTGTTGAGGGGATCGGTCTTGTTTAGGACGAGTATCGTCTTGGCAGGTGGGTACTCAAGGGCTTCTGCTAACTCGAAGAAGAGCTTAGCGTCTTTGATCGCGGGGATGTTGGGAACGGCAAGGACGACGATACGGTCAGCCGCATCCAGAGCGGCCAGAGTGACGTCGGACACTATGCTGGAGGTATCGACCACGATGTAGGTGTACACAGTTGGCAACATGGCCAGTACCTTCTCTACCACATCAGGAAGCACTTGGTCAGCCATTTCGGGCCGAGGCGGGGCCAATAACACCTTGATGCCCGAATGGTGCGCGGTCATCACGCTATCAAGCAGCTCGTAGTCCATCTCGTCGAGGTGCGGTGCCAGATCCACGATACTGTGGTTGGCATGTAAGTTGAGCAACACGGCCACATCACCAAATTGCAGGCAACCGTCCACCACAGCTACGCTGGTATCCTCGCTCAATCGCTGCAGGGCAATCGCCAGATTGACGGCCAGCGTGCTGCAGCCGGTTCCTCCCTTGGGGCTGAATACCGTGATCACTTTCCCTTGCTGCCGCCGACCGCTCTCCTGCGCGACCAGGCCATAAGGCGAGGGCGCTAACATTGCCGGCTGCGCCTGCTTGCGAGTCAAACCCAACTCATGCACTCGCCGAACGCTGCTGATCAAGTCGTCGCTGGAGAAGGGTTTGATGAGAAACTCGCGGGCGCCAGCCTGCATAGAGCGACGGAGGTAATCGGTTTCGCCCTGCACGGACATCATGATCACCTGCACCGAAGGCATTTGCTGATTAATGGCCTCAGTGGCGGTGATGCCATCAATGCCTGGCATGTTGATGTCCATCAGCACAACGTCAGGTTTCAGCTCGACCGCGATCGCAATGCCCTCTTCCCCGCTGGTGGCCGCGCCCACCACCTCGATGTCCGACTCGAAGAAGAGCAATTTGCGCAGGTTTTCACGAGTTTCCGGTATGTCGTCGACGACGAGGATGCGTATCTTATTCAGTTCTGTGGTCGGTTGTATTGTCTCTGCCATGGTCTGTTAGGGTGGCGTCCTCTGGATTTGTTGTCAGGGATCAGCCGTTAACGTTTGCCGCGTGGTCCTCGGCTCTGTCACTATTGTTCTGGGACTGAGGCCGGCGTCGGTTGTGGCATAGGAGACATCAGCATAGGCTCGGCCTTAAACCCATAATCCAGTTTGGGTGGCACAGAGATGTTGAACCGAGTCAGCATGTATTCAAGAGTGACTGCCTCAGGCTGATGGCGAGCGCTTTCTGCAGCTGGGGCGCGCAGCGCCAATTCCATATACATCTCGGACTTTCGTGCCCAAAGCAGCACTAGTGCGTCCTGCGTGTCTACCGCCAAGGTGATGATGGTGGGTGGCGGCGGAGGTGCTGCTGTTTCCTCACCCCCGCCCTGTCCCTCGACCGGCGGTGCCGGGAGGGGCATATCTATCCACGGGCCAATGCGCAGCAC
>JAUVRU010000541.1 GCA_030597485.1 Anaerolineae bacterium | reverse complement strand
GTGACCAGCACTCGTTCTCCCCGCTCGACTCGCTGGTTGATCTCGGAAAGCAAATCATCGATCTGGCCCCTCACCGGGCGCACGGTCACTTGCGGGTCTACCAGGCCGGTGGGACGGATCACCTGCTCAACTACGTGCCCCTTCGAGTGGGCCAGTTCGTATGGCCCCGGGGTGGCGGTGGTGTAGATGACCTGGCGCACGCGGTCTTCCCACTCCTGGAAATTGAGCGGACGGTTGTCAAGCGCACTGGGCAGGCGAAAACCGAAATCCACCAGCACCTCTTTGCGGCTGCGGTCACCGTGATACATTCCCCGGATCTGGGGGATGCTCATATGGGATTCGTCGACGATCATCAGGAAATCATCCGGGAAATAGTCGAGCAAAGTCCAGGGGGTTGATCCCGGCTCGCGCTGGCTCAGGTGGCGCGAGTAGTTCTCAACGCCGGAGCAATAGCCTACCTCGCGCAGCATCTCCAGATCGTAGTTGGTGCGCTGCTCCAGGCGCTGTGCTTCCAGCAGTTTCTCCTGTGCTCTCAGTTCAGCTGCCTGTTCAGCCAGCTCCACTTCGATGTCCTCTATTGCTTTGAGCAGCTTCTCCTGTGGTGTGATGAAATGCTTGGCCGGATAGATGTCGAGACTGATATGACGGGTGAGCACCTCACCTGTCACAGAGTCGATCTCGGTAATGCGCTCGATCTCGTCGCCGAAGAACTCAACCCGGTAGGCCAGGTTGCCGTAAGCCGGCATGATCTCCAGGGTGTCGCCCCGCACTCGGAAGCAGCCCGGTTTCAGCTGGTAGTCGTTTCGATCGTAGTAGATGTTGACCAGGAGCCGGAGCACTTTGTCTCGTCTGTGGACTTCGCCCTGGCACAGGTTGATGACCACCTTGCCATATTCCACCGGGTCGCCCAGTCCATAGATGGCGCTGACGGAGGCGACGATGAGGACATCGCGACGCGAGAAGAGCGCCTGGGTGGCTGCCAGTCGCAAGCGATCGATCTGCTCGTTGATCTTGGCATCTTTCTCGATGTAGGTGTCGGTGCGGGGGATGTACGCCTCGGGCTGGTAGTAATCGTAGTAGCTGACGAAGTACTCAACGGCGTTGTTCGGGAAGAACTCCTTGAACTCGCTGTAGAGTTGTGCCGCCAGCGTCTTGTTGTGAGCCATCATCAGGGCCGGGCGGTTCACGGCTTCGACCACTTTGGCAATGGTGAAGGTCTTTCCGGTGCCGGTGGCGCCCAACAGAGTCTGGTGTTCGGCGCCGCCAGTCAGCCCCTCAACGAGCAGCTGGATGGCTGCCGGCTGGTCGCCAGTGGGTTGGAAGTCGGATACCACGTCAAATTCGGGCATTTTTTTCGGCTGCCGTTGCTCAATCTCGGTTGCATAGTTCCGTCGGCATCCCGTGCCGTCTCCTCGTCGTCGAGGTCATCCTGGGTTGCCGTGCTGGTCGCATTATACCATGGCAAGCCGATGTCTGTGCAATCCCACGCCTCAGGCAGTGTGCAGCGCCACTTCTGGTGTCGGGTGGGTTGCCAGTTCATCGGCCCAATCGCCTGGAAGCACGGTGATCCACAGTCACGTTCCTCAGGCCTTTGCCAACTCCTGGATTCCATGGTATTGTTGCCCCCATCCCACCGGTTTGGGGCCTATCCATCACGATGGGGTGTGGGTATTTCCTGCTGGGGACCCCTATCAGGTTGTTTGCCAAGAGCTAGCTTGCCCGTAGAACCTTTCCGGGAAGGGCCCGCGCTTCTCGGTTTTCGGATAGTCGCTCACCTGCGCGGTGGGGTACACCTGGGGATCGGCGTGATGGGCATCGTCATTGTCACGCTGGCGGCGGTGCTGAATGGCGTGGTCAGCGTCCTGTTGCAGGACGTGTCGATGCAAGGCCTTCGCTTCACTCCTGCTTATGGGCTGTCCTGGCGGCGGCGGTGGCCGGGGTCACGTTCGCACTGTTGTTCGTCACGATTCATCGCATCAACGCAGCTACGCTGGCTGAGGCGTGAGGAGGATAGGGACACGACCACAACGAGCGTGCCCACTTCGGCAAGGCCAGACAGGCGAATACGCGATCGAGATGTATGTCGATTCACAGCTGATGCAACGAGGCAGTTTCACCATCGAGAGTCCAGAGGAGTAAGGAGGAGACCAAAATGACAAAGAGACGTGCAATCCTATCCCTGAGTGCTGTTCTGCTGCTGGCAGGGATATTGGCCTGTGGGCTGGGTAGCCCCGCACCAACACCCACGCCTACGGAAGTCCCGCCAACCGACACGCCCATTCCGACGGTCACACGCCTGCCGGCGGACACGCCGGTGCCTGAGCCAACGGACACGCCGGTCCCCACGGCCACGCCGACGGAAGGGGTGGATATGGCTCGGTTCGATGAGGCGAGCGGGGCATTCAGCCTGGACTACCCGGCGGGTTTGGAGGAGATCGAGAAGGTTGATGATATGGGAGACCTGGGCTATGCCTTCTCGGGCCCGGGCATAGGGGCCCTCATGTTCGTGACCTTCAGTGTCGTCG
>JAUVRU010000158.1 GCA_030597485.1 Anaerolineae bacterium | reverse complement strand
CGAGGCTGGTTTTCACATAGCGTTTCACCTGCAGGCCCCGTTTCACCGCCTTCTTGGCCAGCAGGCCGGCCGCCAGCATCACCGACGGATTGCTGGTGTTAGTGCAGCTGGTGATGGCAGCGATGACTACTGTGCCGTGGCCAATGTCGCGGTTGCTACCGTTGGTGCGTACGGTGAGTGGTCGTCTTAGCGCTTCGGCCGACAGGGCATGTCCTCGCTGCTCTACCGGCGCTCGCAGCGATTGGCTGAAGGCCTGCTTCATGAGGGCCAGGGGTATCCGATCCTGGGGACGCTTGGGACCGGCCAGGCAGGGTTCCACGGTGCCCAGGTCCAGTTCCAGCATGTCGGTGAATTCGGGTTCGGGCGCATCATCGGCACGGAAAAGGCCCTGTTCCCTGGCGTAACGATCCACCATGGTCACCAGCACTTCGGGACGACCGGTCTGCCGCAGGTAGCGCATGCTCTCCTCATCCATCGGGAAGAAGCCCATCGTCGCCCCATAGTCGGGTGCCATATTGGCGATGGTGGCCCGGTCCGGCAGGGTCATACTGCTGAGACCCGGTCCGCAGTACTCCACGAATTTGCCCACCACCCTTTTGTGGCGCAGCATCTGGGTGATGGTCAATGTCAGGTCGGTGGCGGTCACGCCTTCCGGCAGCTGGCCGGTCAGCCGGAAGCCGATCACTTTGGGAGTCAGCATGTAGAGCGGTTGGCCCAGCATAACCGCCTCGGCTTCGATGCCGCCAACACCCCACCCCACGATGCCCAGTCCATTGATCATCGGTGTGTGGCTGTCAGTGCCGATCACGCTGTCGGGGAAGACCACGGTGTCGCCATCGTCGCGGCACGTTTGCACCCCGGTGGCGAGGTATTCCAGGTTGACCTGGTGCACAATGCCGCTGGCGGGGGGTACGACACGGAAGTTGTCGAAGGCCTGCTGTCCCCAACGCAGGAATCCGTAGCGTTCGCGATTCCGATCAAATTCAAATTCGGTATTTTGGGAGATGGCTGCTGCCGAGCCGAAGGCGTCCACCTGCAGTGAGTGATCGATCACCAGATCCACCGGCAGCACCGGGTTAATCTTTTGGGGATCACCACCCATCCGGGCCATAGCCGACCGCATAGCGGCCAGGTCTACCACCGCCGGGACCCCGGTCAAATCCTGCATGATCACCCTTGCCGGCTTGAAGGGCAGCTCCACTGATTTGGGAGGGCTGGCATTCCACGCAGCCAGGTTGGCAACGTCATCCTGGGTGACGACATCATCATCACACTGGCGTAACACTGACTCCAGCAACACTTTGATTGAGAACGGCAGGCGGGAAATGGCACCCAGCCCGCCATCCTCCAGTCTTTGTAGTCGGTAGAAATGGGCGGTGCCACTGCCGGTGTCGAAGACGGCCCGGGCACCGAAGAAATCGGTGGCTTGTTTCTTCATCCAATCCCTTCTTCCACAATGTCTGTAGGACAGCTCGTCTGAAAACAGCGTCTTCTCACCGCCGGGAGCGCTGAGAACGCAGAGAGACTCTTAGAGGAATGTTATTGAATCTCTCCGTTTCTCAGTGGAGTGGTGGTATGTATTGTCGGTGCGCAGGCAGGTCAGGCGGCTCTTATCTGCCTTTCCACAGCAGCCAGGAGATCTTCGAATGCCTGGGCGAAGGATGCCACCCCTTCGTCCAGCAACTGGCCGGTGATGGCCTTGACGCTCAGCCCGGCCGCTTCAATGTCGACTATCACCGCTTCTGCCTGGGCCACGTCTTGGTCCAGGCTGTTTCGCAATCGGCCGTGGTCCTTGAACGCCTCGATTGTGGCGGGCGGCATGGTGTTGACTGTGGGCGCTCCGATCAGCTCCTCCACATACATCACATCGGAATAGCCCCGGTTTTTGGTACCGGTGCTAGCCCACAGCAGCCGCTGCGCCCGGGCACCCTTGTCGGCCAACCTTTGGAAACGAGGGGTGTGAAATATTTCCTTAAAGGCTTGATAGGCGACCTTGGCATTGGCAACGGCCAGTTTGCCCTGCAGGTCTCGCAGGTGCGCCCATTGGGCCTCATTGGCGGATGCTTCGATCTTGGCCTGCAACAGCTTGTCCGCCAGTGTGTCAACCCGGCTGACGAAGAAGCTGGCAACGGAGGCGACCTGGCTCAAATCGCCCCCGGTCGCAGCGTAAGTCTCCAAACCGTCTAAATAAGCTGCGGCCACCTGGCGGTAGACTGCCACCGAGAACAGGAGGGTGACATTTACGTTAATGCCCTCTCCGATCAGAGTCCGGACAGCCGGCAGGCCGGCTGGCGTGGCCGGCACTTTGATCATGATATTGGGGCGTTGCAGGGTGGCGAACAGGCGACGTGCCTCCTCGACGGTCGCTTGGGTTTGGTGAGCCAGGAAGGGCGACACCTCGATACTGACGTATCCGTCCTCGCCCCGGCTTTGGTCAAACAGGGGGCGGAGTACGTCCGCTGCCGCGCCCACATCAGCGATGGCAAGCGATTCGTAGATATCGATAGGGGGTGTTTCCTGCCTGGCCAGGGCTGCGATGTCAGCCTGGTATTCCTGGCCGTTGACGATGGCGTTCTTGAAGATGGTGGGGTTGGAGGTCATGCCTCGTATCCCCTCTTTCATGAGGCGTTGCAGCTCGCCGGATTGAAGCATTGCTCGTTGGATATTGTCGTACCACACACTTACACCATACTCGTGCAGCTCAAGCAGGGGATTGGCGGTCATCTTCTCTTCCATTCTCCTTAGTCTGTAGTCCATGGATGCTTTGTCTGTCATGTTATTACCTCGTTGACCGAAAGGACCAAAAGCCATCTGGCTCGGGCACCGATGTGGGCAACAATGCAAGAGGAAGCGGCGAAGCCATAAGATAGTTGTTTTCTGTTCGTGCGGCGTCTTGGGGAGTCAACGATCCTGTTGAGGCCTTGTCTCTCCAGATTGGGTGTTCGTTACCTCAGCGCGTCAAGGATGTTCTGTGGCTCAAAGATACCTTGCTCGGTGATGATGCTGGTGATGTACCTGGCCGGGGTCACATCGAATGCTACGTTGCGGGCAGTCGATTGCAGCGGCGCCAGACGCACCCGGCCCATCTCGCCGCTATCGAGAAGACCGTAGCTGTAGAGCACCTCATCGGGGCTACGCTCCTCGATGGGGACGTGGTCGCCATCGGGACAGTTAGGGTCCACCGTCGAGGTGGGTGTAGTCACATAGAAGGGAATGCCCAACTCGTGGGCCACGACTGCCTTCTCGTAGGTGCCTATCTTGTTGGCCACGTCGCCGTTGGCAGCAATCCGGTCCGTGCCCACGATGACCAGATCAATCTCGCCTCGCTGCATCAAGAAGCCGGCGGCGTTGTCGGCCACGATCGCGTGGTCAATTCCTTCGTTGACCAGTTCCCAGGCTGTCAGGCGGGCGCCCTGGCTGCGCGGCCGGGTCTCGTCGGCGTAGACGAAGATGCTGCGGCCCTGGCGTTTGGCTGCGTAGACGGGAGCCAGCGCTGATCCCCAATCCACGAATGCCAGCCATCCAGCGTTGCAGTGGGTGAGCATGCGGGTTCCATCGGGCAGGAGTGGCGCGCCGTACTTGCCGATGGCCTCTCCGGCGGCGGCGTTCTCATCTGCGATTGCTTGAGCGGTCTCGATGGCTGCCTGCCGGGCTGCTGCCACGCTGGCGGCTCCTTCTACCGCTGCCAGGACTTTGTTTGTGGCGTAGAAAAGGTCTTGGGCTGTGGGTCGGGTGCCGGTCAGGGTGGCTGTGCCCTGTTTGATGTATGCCTGGAAGCCAGCGTCGCCGGGCGCTTCCAACACTACCTGGGCCATACCGTAGCCAGCTGTGGCGCCGATGGCTCCCGCCCCTCTCACCCACATATCACGAATGGCGGTGGCGGTGGCGTGGTGATCGGGGAGGTCCACAATCTCGAAGAAATGGGGAAGCAGGAGTTGGTTGATCATACGGACGGTGGCTCCCTCCATCCACACGGTTCGATATGGTCTGCCGTCCACGATCATGCCGCGCCTCCTTGGTTAGGTCTTGCTGAGGATGAGGATAACCAGGTGAGTATCCGGCCGCCGCCTATTTTACCGCTTTTTCTCTATCTGGCCAAGCATGGGGATCGTGACGCCGTGTTCTCCGGCAAAACGGATCGCCTGGGGGTAACCAGCGTCAGCGTGGCGGGCCACACCCAGCCCGGGGTCATTCGTCAGCACACGCTGCAATCGTTCGGCGGCAGCCGGGGTGCCGTCAGCCACGATGACCTGGCCGGCGTGGATACTGTAACCGATGCCCACCCCGCCTCCGTGATGAATGCTGACCCAGGTGGCTCCGCTCACTGCATTGATGAGGGCATTCAACAGCGGCCAGTCAGCGATGGCGTCGGAGCCGTCAAGCATGTCCTCTGTTTCCCGGTTGGGACTGGCGACCGAGCCGCTGTCCAGGTGATCTCGACCGATCACGATGGGAGCGCTGACTTGACCGGAGGCAACCATCTGGTTGAATCTCAGCCCTGCCCTGGCCCGCTCGCCGTAGCCCAGCCAGCAGATACGGGCTGGCAGTCCCTGGAACGCTACGTTTTCCTGGGCCAAACGAATCCAACGGGCCAGGTGTTCGTCTTCGGGAAAGAGCTCGAGGATAGCCTGGTCGGTGGTGTACAGGTCTTGGGGGTCGCCAGAGAGGGCCACCCAGCGAAACGGCCCTTTCCCTTCGCAGAACAAGGGACGGATGTAGGCCGGCACGAAACCGGGATAGGCGAACGCATCTTTCACGCCGGCATCGTAGGCCCGTTGGCGCAGATTGTTACCGTAATCGAAGACCTGGCTGCCCCTTGCCTGAAACTCGAGCATGGCCTGTACGTGGCGGGCCATAGCGGACATAGAACGGCGCTGGTACTCGCCGGGGTCTCGTTGTCGTAACTCGGCCGCTTCGGCCACGGTCAGTCCCGGGGGGATATACCCATACAGCGGGTCGTGGGCCGAGGTCTGGTCGGTGACCACGTCGGGCATCACGCCTCGCTCCACCAGTTCCGGCAGCGCTTCGGCGGCATTCGCGATCAGGCCCAACGACCTGGGCGTCTTCCTGGTCAGCGCCTCTTCCACCCAGGTCATTGCCTCTTCGAGGTTGTCGGTGATGGCGTCTATCTGGCGCAGGGACAACCGGCGTTCGGCTCGCTCGCGGTCCACCTCCACGATGAGACCGACGCCCTCATTCATGGTGATGGCCAATGGTTGGGCACCGCCCATTTCCCCCAGGCCGGCGGTCAACACCAGTTTTCCCTTCAGACTCGGCCAGCCGCGCTGGCGCGCTAACGCACCCAGGGTCTCATAAGTGCCTTGCAGGATGCCTTGCGTGCCGATGTAGATCCAGCTGCCGGCCGTCATCTGGCCGAACATGATGAGCCCTTCTTTTTCCCACCGGTCGAAGTTCTCCTGAGTGGCCCAGGCGGGAACGATGTTCGAGTTGGCCAGAAGCACCCGGGG
This sequence comes from Anaerolineae bacterium, assembly GCA_030597485.1. GTDB lineage: Bacteria > Chloroflexota > Anaerolineae > 4572-78 > NAK82 > JAUVRU01. Next base: position 486 of record JAUVRU010000158.1, on the reverse strand, counting down.
GGCATCCTGGTGCGTGGTGAAGACAGCCACCGGTTTTCCCGATTGGACCAGCAACGTCTCATCCGGTTCCAGGTTGCGCAACGACTCGAGGATGGCGTCGAAACAATCCCAGTTTCGGGCTGCCTTGCCCCGGCCGCCGTATACAATCAGGTTGTCCGGGTCACCAGCCACCTGGGGATCCAGATTGTTCTGGATCATACGGTAGGCCGCTTCGATCAGCCAGTTCTTGCACGTCAACTGGGTGCCCCGTGGGGCACGGATTGTGCGGGCCATTATAGTACGCCTCCATGTACACCGCAAGGTTGCCTTGGCACTAGCTTAATACAATCCGGTGATGTAGACAATGTGATAGCGGTCAGGGGGGAAGCGGCGGCTTCAGTGATGGATCATCACTGTTGGGATGATCACGCTGGCGAGTGTCCTGTGGCCTCTACGACATGATCCATGGAACCCACCTTGACAGCCGTACGGGGCTGTGCTATCCTG
>JAUVRU010000353.1 GCA_030597485.1 Anaerolineae bacterium | reverse complement strand
TATGACCTGACCCGGGCTATCAAGAAGGTAGTCTACGGATTCCAGAGCACTGACGCGGTGTTAGCCGCGATGGACGAGCCGGTCAGGCTAACACTGTACAGCACCCCCGGCACCCTGCCCGGGCCGCTGGGCCAGGCTCCGGTCACGATTGAGACGGTGGCCAGGGAGATCGAGGCCAGCTCGAATGGCAAGTTCACCTTCGAGAGCGTTGACCTGGATGCCCCTGACAGCCCGGTGAACCGCCAGGCGATGTACGAGCAATATGGGTTGCAGCCCATCGCCGTCTCTCTCTTTTCCGACCAAAGCTATTACCTGCACATGATCCTGCAAATCGGGGACCAGAGCCACTTGTTGTATCCCAGCGGCGATTTGAGCGAGGCCAGCATTCGGAACAGCATCGAGGCAGCTCTCAAGCGCGGCTCCTCGGGGTTCCTCAAGGTAGTGGGCTTGTGGGTGCCGCCCGATCAACCGACGCAAGATATGTTCGGGCAAACCCAGCCGTCGCTGAAACAGTACCGGACCATCGGCGAACAGTTGCGTCAGGACTACAGTGTGCGTTACCTGGACCTGGCCGATGGTCAGGTTCCAGGCGACGTGGACGTGCTGATGGTAATTGCGCCTCAGGATATGACCGACAAGCAGCGGTATGCGATTGACCAATACCTGATGCGTGGTGGCTCGATGGTGGTGGCCGCCGGCAACTACATCACCACCCCTGATCCTATGGGGAGCGGCCTGGCCTTGAAGCCGGTCGAAGGCGGCTTGCAGGAGATGCTGGCCAGCTACGGTATCACCATGGGGACGTCACTGGTCTTGGACGTGCAGAATGAACCCTTCCCGGTGCAGGTGGAGCGTGAGCTGGGGGACATTCGTGTGCTTGAGTATCAGGCCCTGAATTACCCCTTCTTCGTGGACGTCCGGCCGGACGGCATGGATCGGCACAGTCCCATTCTGGCCAGCCTGACGGCGGTGACGCTCAATTGGACCTCGCCGGTGGTGGCGGACCCCGAGAATAACGGGGAACACGAGTTGACGACGCTGCTGATGTCCAGTCCCGGGTCGTGGTTGCGCACGGATGTCAGCATTCAGCCTGATCTGCAAACCTATCCCGAGCTGGGTTTCCCGGTCGAAGGGGAACAGATGCGGCATCCGCTGGCGGTCTCGGTGCGGGGCAGCTTGGAAAGCTACTTCAAGGGAAAACCGTCCCCGCTGGATGAGGAGGAAGGGGAGGCCGGCTCTGAGGAGATGCCCGTGCCTGGCGATACCGAGGAGCAGCCGCAGCCACCGACAGTGGGGACCATCGAGACTTCGCCCGATGCCACCCGCCTGGTGGTGATTGGCAGTGCCGAGTTCTTGAACGATGTCATCTTCGACCTTTCGTCCGCTCTGGCCGGCGATCGTTACCTGAACAGCCTGCAATTCGCCCAGAACGCGGTGGATTGGTGTGTGGAAGACCTGGACCTGCTCACCATCCGGTCACGGGGCACGGCGTCGCGCGTGCTTATCCCCTTGACGGAAGGCCAGCAGTCCTTCTGGGAGGGCTTGAACTATGTCCTGGCCCTGTTGGCTGTGGTTGGCATCGCTGTGTTGTGGCGTCTTCGCAAGCGCAACGAGCGGCCAATGGACCTGGTGCCTCAGTCCCTCCCCGATGACGCCGAGGAAGAAAGGTCGTGACCGGATCATGGGATGGTCCAACCTGGGAACTGAAGATTCACTCTTGGAGGAACAATGATGATGGATCGACGTAATCAGATTCTGAGCGTGATCTTGGCCGCCCAGATTGTCATAGCGATTGCTGTGTTCTGGCCCAGAACGGCCGTCTCTGGTAGGACTGGCGGCCCCTTGCTGCCCGATCTCCAGGCCTCGGACGTGAGGAACCTGATCATCGACGATGGGGCCGGCATGGTAACGGAGTTGGCCAGGAGGGGAGACGGGTGGGTTCTGTCCAGAGCCGATGATTATCCGGCCGACGGCACCAAAGTAACCCCGTTCTTGGAGAAACTGGAGAAGCTGACGACAGACCGTCTGGTCACTCAGACAGATGCCAGTCACAAGCGTCTCAGGGTGGCCGATGACGATTTCGCTCGCGAGATAGACGTGGAGGTAGGTGGCGGCAAGAGTCACGAGCTCTACCTGGGCACTTCAGGCGGCTACGGATCGACTCACGTGCGGGCTGACGGCCAGTCAGATGTCTACCTGACCGCCGACCTGGCGACCTGGGATGCGAATGCCCAGCCTTCGGCCTGGATTGACACGTTGTACTTCACCGTGCCCCAGACAATCACCGTGGCCATCACCCTGGAAAACGAGCAGGGGACATTCGAGTTCGAAAAAGATGGCGATACCTGGACCTTGATGGGGCTGACAGGTGACGAGACCCTCAACCAGAACAGTGTGGTCGGCTTGCTCAATCAGGTCACGTCGGTTCGTATGCAGGCACCTATCGGGAAAACAGAACAGGATTCCTTTGGGCTGGACCAGCCGCAGGCGATGGTCACTGTCAAAGTGCGGGACGGCGAGGAGGAGAAGACACAGACTCTGCGGGTTGGCGCCAAACATACGCCGGGCGAGGAGAGCAGTTCTGAGGCACCGTATTACGTGGTCAGTTCATCCCAGTCCCCGTACTTTGTCCGGCTGCCCGAATACCTGGGCGACAGCCTGTCGAGAATGGCACGGGCCGACTTCCTGGAGGTGGCGCCCACCCCGAGTGCGGCTGGCACCGAATAGGTACAGACAAACGAATGATGAATGATGGGCGAGCGTAGTCGGAATATCCCGGCAGCGTCGCTTGAACCACTGAACTACTGAGTTCGCTGAATCCACTGAGGGTTCAGATGTTTTCAGCACCTCACTGCTGGTCTCACTCTCCATTCATCGGATGGGACTATTCAAGACTCTGTTGCTCGCACTTTGACGCCAATCAATTTGCCTGCACCCGCCAGACAGGTCTAGGCAGATTGACCGAATCTCCGTGCTCTCAGCGCATTGGGGCAAACCACCGGTTGTCGGTGGAGGCAGGTACCTTTCGGTGCTGGATGCTTATGGGCAGAGGGAGCCGACGCGTGACCCGACGCCTGTTTCCGTGTTATCATGTTTGTGGGGGTGACTCCACGGTGGCGAAGTGCAGGCCAGAACCGGAAGTTGAGGCGGCCGCACACGCGCTGGAGGATGGCCAGTTCTATGAAGGGATGATGGCCTACAACGAAGAGGTTCACAAGGTGCTCGACCCCATCTGGGAGGAAACTTACCTGAAGGGGGGCAGTGGAGGTGACGGAGCGGACGGAGCGGACGTCCGGTAGGGGACGCGTCCTGGGATGCGCAGGGGACCCAGAAAACGACGTGCCAACGGCTCGGCGCTTGGGCGAGTATGAGTCGGGTTTGGGACGACCGTGGTATCCGCTCTCTTGCCCCGCTGGGTGGCAGAAGGTTAAGTCCGACGGGACGTCTCGGGGTATTGCCATATTGCAGATTGCGTCGAGCCGTTGTGTTCCGTGGGAGGCGACGATAAGGAATGCTGAAACCGTTTACTGTGATGGGCACACTCATCGCTGGGCTGCTGCTGACGGCGGGTGGTGGATGTCAACCAACGCCCTCCCCGCGGCCGATAGCCGACTCGGACGCTGGAGCCGTTACGGCGCTGGCGACAACTGCTGTTGCTGAGGCCGTGGTCGAGGCGACGGCCACGGCCGGCGTCAGCCCCACGGCCCAACCGACTGTCACCCTCACCCCCTCC
>JAUVRU010000255.1 GCA_030597485.1 Anaerolineae bacterium | reverse complement strand
GGGAAGATCTCTTTGGCCAGCCGGGCGTGCTCTTCCACAGCCGATTTGGCCTCGATCTTCTCGGACTCTTCCACCAACGGGCAAATGATGAAAGCCTGGCGTCCCTGTTCAATCTGGGAACGTATGACACTGTAGGCTCGTTCTCGTTCCAGGGGGGACATCAACCGAGTGGAGATTTCCCGCCGCCCGGGCGGCCTCTCGTCCAGTATCGACAGGTCGAGGTCGCCGTACAGGGTGAGGGCCAGCGAGCGCGGGATTGGCGTGGCACTCATCACCAGCACATGTGGATTGTATCCCTTGCCACGCAGGGCGGTTCGTTGTTGAACGCCAAACCGGTGCTGCTCATCTATGATGACCAGCCGCAAGTCGTGGAAATCCACTGTCTCCTGAATAAGGGCGTGGGTACCGATCACCAGTTTGGCCCGACCACTGGCGATTTCCGAATAGATGGCGTCTCGCTGGCTGGCCGGAACGCTGCCTGTCAGAAGGTGGACAGGGAAGTGCGTGCCGGGATGGGCGTCTCGGAAACCGTCCAGCAGGCCCGCGATGCTGCGGTAATGCTGTTCGGCCAGTATCTCGGTGGGGGCCATGATGGCACACTGGCCGCCGTCGGCTGCGGTAACCAGCATGGCCACCAGAGCTACAATCGTCTTGCCCGACCCCACGTCTCCCTGCAGCAGACGGTTCATTGGGACGGGGTGGCCCAGGTCCTCCACAATCTCCTTCAACACCTTGTGTTGAGCCTTGGTTAAGGCGAAGGGAAGAGACGAGATGAAAGATCCCAACAGAGCCTGGTCTACCTGCACCGGACGGCCGGGAACCGAGCGCCAGCGGCGGCGCTGTCGAAGGACACCTAACTGGATGAACAGCAGTTCGTCAAAGGCCAATCGACGGCGGGCGGATTCCAGAGACTGGGGACTGTCGGGAAAGTGAATCTGACGGGTGGCTTCATCCAAAGGGAGCACGCCCAGTCGCTCGCGCCGTGCGGTGGGAAGATGGTCGGGCAGCCGAGGACTCCAATAATCCACCGCCTCGCTGATCACGTGGCGCAGCCACTTCTGAGATATGCCCTCCGTAAGCGGATACACTGGCACCAGTCGTCCAGTGTGTATCTGCTTCTTGTCCACCAACTCCCACTCGGGCGATTGAAAGACGAGCCGTCCCAAGTACTGGTCAACCCTGCCACTGATCACCACGTGGGCTCCCGGTTTGAGCCTGTTGACCAGCCAGGGCTGGTTGAACCAGGTTGCCTGAATGGTGGCCGTCTGATCGGACAACGTGCAATTGATCACTTTCAACCCTCGATGAGTGTCGCGCATTTGACAGTCCCACACGGTGCCGAGGATGGTTACCTCCTCACCGTACTCGAGCTGGTTGATAGTCTTGAGGGTCCGATAGTCGAGGTAGCGACGCGGATAGAGGATGAGCAAATCACCCACGGTTTCTACACCCAGCCTGGACAGCCGCTGAGCATAAGCCCCCTTGATTCCAGACATTCGAGTGACGGACGATTCAAGCCCGCTGATGTCACTCGATGGTGGCGATGGTTGGGCCGGGCGGAGAGTCGCGGGTGGAACAGGTTTCCTGGCAGTGGCAACGGGGGCACCTGGTTGACGCTCTCGTCGCGCCGAAGGCTCGGTGACTGTCGTGGTGCTCTGGCTGGGGGGCGTGACCTTGGTATCATGCTTGGCGGGGGGAGGTACGGACCTGGCCGCGATCTTGGCCAGCATCTCTTCAATCGATCTGGCGCGCTCTTGTGCTCCCATTGACGGATACCGGCGCACCTGCCCAGCGAATTGTTCGATGAGCAGCCGCTCTTCGGTGGTGCTGACCTCAGTGACGGCCTTGGGTGCCCAGGTGTCTGCCAGTCTTTCGAGCCCGCCCATCACTGTCTTGTTATCATAACCCCGTTGCTTTTCCTGGTTCAACATGTTGCTCAGGTTTTCAAAGGGGGACGACATAGGATACCTGCCTTTGAACTGCGCGCTGGCGAACCGCACCATGTCAGCACCGGGAATGCTCCGGTGGTCCAACAGGTGCCTGGCGTATGTCGCGTATACCAAGGAACGCCCACGCGCCGTGTCTGTGGGACCCGTCTGCACGTAAGCGTACCCACGCTATGATTGTAGGGTGTTCCTTGGTTCGCCGGAGTCCAGTCGCGTAGTAGCGATCAGTTTCTCGCTCTCATCTTAACATGCCCCCAATTCCGTGTCAATTTGAGCGAATGAGGGGTATGTCCCGGATTGTTGGGAGCCCCGAAGATGTTCGGGAACTGGACCTCAACAAGTTGAGGACCTCCAAGGGTGGGGATCCTCCCGAAAGCGAAGGATATCTTCTTGCTGGTCGGTCCCTTCGCTGCGCCAGCTGATGAAAGCCGACGGCTGACGGCTGACTGCTTGAATCAGCCTGAGACGTAGGGATTGTCTTTGATCCAGAATCGCCAGGGGGCCAGCCGGTCCTTCTCGTCTGCATAGTTGATGCCGACACGCGGCCCGTTCTGCACGGCGCTGTCAGGGAAAGATGTGCCCGGCTCAAGCCGTAACGTTTCGCCTGTGACCATGTCCGTTCCGTTGAAGGCGCCATCAATGGCCAGAGCCTGAGTCAGGCGTGCTGGTCCGCTGGTCAAGTCTTGCTCCTTGCGCACCTTTCCCCGCAATTGGCGCAGCTCACGCATACGCTGGATGCCCTCCTGCGGCTGAATGGCGCGCAACAGCACAGCTGCCGGAGACCCCTCCATTTCTGTGATTACATTCAACATCCAATGCATGCCGTACGTGAAATAGACGTAAGCATGACCAGGCGGTCCAAACATCACCTGATTGCGCTGAGTGCGTCCCCGACTGGCGTGGCAGGCAGTGTCGTCCTGTCCGACATAGGCCTCGCACTCGACAATGATACCACTCAGTCGCTGACCGTCGACAGTCCGCACCAGGTACGCACCCAACAAGGCACGAGCAACAGTCAAGGTATCGCTGGAGAAGAACTCATAGGAGAAACGCGTCAACTTCCCTATCCCCCCACGGTCGGTGTCAGGATATGCAAGGTATCCCCTTCCTTCAATGTGCACCCTGCCAGATCCCCGTCTTTGACCAGTTTGCGGTTGACAAAGAAGTGAAACGGCATGTCCTGCCATCTGCCCCCTCCGGCCAGTGCCTCCCCAAAACCGGGATACACCGTCCGCAGCTGCGCCAGCGTCTCGGCCGCAGTGGCGCCATCTGGCAGGTCAAATCTGATCTGTGACTCACCCACTGCCTCCCCCAGAGGATCGCCCATTTCTATCTTGATCTTCATTGGCTCCGCTTGCCTCTCGCTTTTCTCGATTGCGCCCGTTCTCGGATGTGGTGTACTCAGACTGGCCTTACATGACGGGGGTGGTCGTGTCCAGCATCAACTTCTCAATCGTGGTGTCAGCCGTCTTCGGCACCGCTGAGCTGATGGCCAGTTTTGGCTTCCTCCAGCGGATGGGATGCGGGCCGGTCATCCGCCCCGACCGCCACACCACAACCATCTTCTTTGTAGCCGGGTTGGTTGTGCTTGCCTTGCTGATGGCGCGGCCCCTCTACTTCTTCCCCTTCGTCTGGTTGTCGGTGTACTTCATCTTGGAGCCGATTAACATCTGGCTGGGTAATCGCTCCCTGGCATCGTGGGTCGGCGTCGGTGACTGGCGGCCGGTGGTAGCGCTCTGGCTGGGGGCATTGACGTGTGGTTTCTTCTGGGAGATGTAGAATTTCCTCTCCTATCCCAAGTGGGTGTACGTTGTGCCCTGGGTGGACTACCTTCACGTATTCGAAATACCGCTGCTGGGTTACGGCGGCTGTCTGCCATTTGCGTTGGAACTCTACGCCCTTAACCACCTGGTGGGTGGGTCTGTTGGGCCACAAAGCCACTGACTACGTGCGCGTTGCCCCTGACAACAACCGTCCGGTTCCTTGGCCGTGGGAGCCTGAACGATCTACCCCAACGTCCGCTCGCTCGTCCGTCCGTGGATTCTGTCTGGATAGCCAGGGCCGAGCGGGAAGATCCCGCATCGGTGCCAACACCCGGCTTGCCTCCCCCTATCACAGTCGTGTCACTGCACCTGAGAGTATGTTCTTCGGGATGGCTGATGCCAGATTAGCCCATATTATATCGATTCCTATCCTCCATACAAGTCTTGCCGCGATTCAGAACACCCTGGTTGCATTGCAGAGACCCACCAGCTATGGTACAATTGCGGCTGGCTTGCCGGCTGGATAGGCAGTAGCCGCCACTCGAACCCAATTCCATTTTATCAGGAGGCCGCCTTTCAATGGTCGAGTTCGTTGCTGAGCCTTTCCGCATCAAGTCGGTGGAACCCATCAAACAGACCACCCGCCAGCAGCGGGAACGTATACTGGAGGAGGCAGGGTATAATCTCTTCAATGTCCGGGCTGAAGATGTATATGTGGACTTGCTGACTGACTCAGGAACCGGCGCTATGAGCCAGGACCAATGGGCCGGTCTGATGGCGGGCGACGAAAGCTACGCTGGCTGTC
>JAUVRU010000330.1 GCA_030597485.1 Anaerolineae bacterium | reverse complement strand
GCCCACCCGCAATGCCGGAGCTGTCCTGGTGCCACATCTGGTCGCCTGTGGCAGACAGACCAGTCGACGAGCCGTACAGGACGTTCACGGCGCCAGCACCTGCCACGGGCCCGATGCTCTCATACGGCACGCCGACGGCCAGGTCGGCGTAGCCATCCCCGTCGAAGTCGCCAGCGGTCAGAGCATACCCGAAGCGATCACCGGCCTCAGGCCCACCCGCAATGCCGGAGCTGTCCTGGTGCCACATCTGGTCGCCTGTGGCAGACAGACCAGTCGACGAGCCGTACAGAATGTTCACGGCGCCAGCTTCGGCCGTGGTCCCGACGCTCTCATACGGCACCCCCACGGCCAGATCGACGTAGCCATCCCGGTTGAAGTCACCCGCCGCCAAGGCCTGGCCGAAGCCATCAGGGAACTCAGCCACACCCTCAATGCCGGAGCTTTCCTGGTGCCACATCTGGTCGCCCGCGGCAGAGAGGCCGGCCGACGAGCTGTACAACACGCTCACAGCGCCGGCAAGTGCCTCGGACCCGACGCTCTCATCCGGCACGCCTATGGCCAGATCGGCCCGGCTGTCCCCGGTAGACTGCACCGATATTGCGCTCTCGCCATCGCCGCCGTCGCCGCTGGCAGAGGCTGGGCTTATCACCGGCACTGCCAGCAGACTCACCAACAAACAAAGCCGCCCTAAGCTCATCAAGTTGGACCCGATGTCTCCCCTCATTGTACGCCTCCTTTGCGTTCGTAACTGGGAACAAATGGGTTGGGGCAACTGCTGTGCGTTCGTCACATACCTCTTGGCGCATTGTCTCTAGCGTGGGGCATTGGCTGGCTCTTGAAGCTGGCTCGCGGCCTGGGGGGATGAGAAATTGCCACGCAAAGGCAAAAGCCGCCCCATTGAAACAGAACGGCCCCTTTGTGCTGCGACGATGGCTGCCAAGGCGGGGCTGCTACCAGAAGACAAGCCATCTTCAGCTTGTCTACAGTGTGTTCAGTATAACACATTTCTACTCAAATGGCAATGATTGCGATGGCGCTGCGCCGGCTGTCTACCAGAAACAAGGTCCACTCTCAAAGGCCAGGCGGCTTGGCTTATCCGTGCGAATCACTGTCACTGCAACCTGCAACGTTGCAGTCATCGACACAGTACCGGCAAAGCCCTCGTCGTTAACAGCCAGGGCACCGACGGAACGAGTGACTGGAATTGAAAACCTAACCACGGCCAGTCCCCGCCCCGCCCGCCTGTCAGGACGTTGGTGGCGCCGAGACTTTCTGTTTCAGATCCCATCACGCCCCCGAAACTTGACGCCCTGGGCCGTTGGCGATACAAGTACCTATGATAGATACGCTGTCCCCAGAGCGCTCTTGCTTCCACTGGTAGTCATTTGGAGGACGAGGATGACAGCGGAAGGCAATGAAACTTCACTTGCCACCCCACCGGAGCCTTCGGCGCCGGGTGCAGCCCATGCCTTTCTTGCCTGGCACCGGTGCGGCCTCACCGTGCCGGTGACGATGGGGATAGGCACGGTCCTTTTCATGCTGGGGCCGGTGTGGTTGGTGCCGCCGTGGTATGTATACACGCCGTACCTGTATGTGGCGCTGCTGCTGGCCTGGCTGCCGATGCTGCTCATCTGCGTCCTGGTGCGACCCCGCGGCAGGCCTCGAATCGCCTCACTTACCCTCATCGCCGTGCTGGCGCTGATCGTGAACATGTTCTTTTGCCTGCTATTCTCCCCCTACCGGGGCATCGGCTGGATGGGCGCGGACCCGGAGGCGGTTGAGTGCCGTGAGCAGCCACTTGGGCGGGGCTGGGTGCGCTACCTGTGCACCCCACCCTACGACTCCGACGGCGTCGTCCACGTCCTGTACGGGTGAGCGGGCTGGCCAGTTACCTGGCACTTCCATTTCAACCCGGCCTGGTGGCGGTCTGTGTCCGATGATTGAACAACAGGGGTCAGAGTGCAAGCGTCACGTTGCAGACGTGACCTACGGCGGGGATGCTGGGCAGTGCTGCCAACAGGAAAGGGTCGCATACCTCAAACAGGGAGATGTGCGACCCGCATATCTGCCTCAACGAGATTGAGCGTCACGATCATTGGCGCTCATCTCAGCTCTCGGAGATCATACTCTCATGGCTTCGTTAGCCGCAGCAACTCGCATCCGTGTCCCCTCCGCAGGAGACCTCTTTCTTGCCTGTCAGGGCGGCGAGGATCATGGCTGCCGCACACCCCACCCCACTGTCCACGCTGATGGCCCCAGTCGAACAGTTAACCCGGCAGGCGCCGCATTCCATGCACGCTTCCGGGCGGACAAGCTGCGCCACCCGGCCATTGGGAGCGAAAACGGCGTGGGGGCAGACCATGGTGCACATACCACAGCCATTGCACAACTCTGAATCGTACCTCAACGTGTTGATGCTTATCGTGCTAACGGGCATTTCTACCCTCCAACCAGGATAGCCAGGAAGAGACCAAGGGTCAGCGCCACGCCAAAACCGAACATGCCAGCCATCACCGGGATGTAAGTTAGCATCTCACGCTTGACCCCGCTGCTGGACGTAAACGTGGTGGCGCCGGTGAAGTTCAGGGCCAGATAAGCGGTCACGGGCGGAAACACCAGCAGATAGGCCAGCGCCTCGCCAGCACGAACCCACCAAGCTGTGGCAGGGTTCCCCAACAGCGCGACAAGGGCAAACGGCAAGGCCACCAGACCGCCGAGGATGAACCCCTTCAGACTGAAATCAGACGATGGCAGCCAGGGAAGCAACAGGGGGAAAAGCGCCACGCCCGCCAATACGGCGGCTATCACCGCCAGGCTGGCCCCCGGCCCGGCCAACAGGAACAACACAGCCGCCCCAATGGCTGCAGGCAGCAGCGCGTGCACTAGTGCCAAGGGGAGCAGCACCAGGCGGTCCGTCAGCGTGAACCTTACCTGCCGCATTTCCGACGTGGCTCGGCCCCTCTTCAGGTACTTGGGCAGATCAGCTGCCCGGACGGGCCCGTACTTGACTCTGAAACCGGAGCGCTGCCGGACTTCGTGGGCAGCGATGCCCGCAGCCCCCAGTTGCGGCAGGATCAGCCTGCGATGATTTGCTACCCGTGACAGACGCGTGGCCTCAATCCGGCGCACCAGTTCCTCGGTGCCAAAGGTGCCCTTGCCGGCTGCGCACCACACGTTGATACCCTTGGTGTCCAGGACGAGGATATAGCCGTCCACACCCGCCAGCGCTGAGCGGAGCGCATCAAAGCTCAGAGTGTAGTTGGCCGTTACGAAGACCGGCACATCGGGAGTAGGGTTGCCTAACGCGTACAGTCCCGGCTCCACCCGGTGCCAATTCCGCCTGTAGCCCCAACGAGCCAGCAAGTGATCGAGCCGGTCGGCGAAGGTGATCCGGCTGTCTGCTAGCCGCACCCCCGCCGGATCGACTACTGACATAGATGCGGCCTGGTCAACCTGTTGATCTTCTGTCATGGACATCTACCTCACGGAAACCTGCTCCAATAGATTACAGCGCAAAACCGTGATATCAGCATGTGTTCTTTCCTGTGTGACGGCCGCCGCCGGTGTGTTGCCCGGCAACGTCGCTCTCTGAAGATGGGCTACCACACCTCGATCTCCACCAGCCACTTCACCCAGGTGTTTCCCTCCACTTCCGGAAACACTGCACGTATGGGGAAGCCGTGCAAGATAGGCAGCGGCTCCCCTTCCCACTCGTACGCCAAGAAACTCTCCTCCCGCCGTGCCACTTGCAGCGATACATAGTTGGAATACCCATCGGCACTGATCAGCCTCACGTTCGATGCCTCGGCCTGCACACCTGCCAGCTCCAGCACATGTGCCAGCGGCGCTCCAGCCCAGGTGGCCGTGTCTGCAAAGAAATCAGGGCAGACCAGCGTACAACGGACCTCAAG
>JAUVRU010000530.1 GCA_030597485.1 Anaerolineae bacterium | reverse complement strand
ATAGTGAAGAAAGCAAGGAAGGCCAGCCCGGTAGCCGGCAGACGGATGTCCTCCTCCCGCCGCCAGGCCATGACCATCAAGACCAGGGTGACTGGCAAGAGCACCAACACCGCCGGCGAGGTACGGAACAGAAAGACCACAGGATAGAAGAGCAAGCCAGGATCGGCCACAATGCGTCCGAGCAAGAAATTGCTACTGTGAGCAATGGTACCGGCCCACTGCGAAGCCCGGAATAACCGGTTAGTCAGGTACAATGGCTGTACCCAGGCCGCTGGCCAAACCAGGAGATATGTTCCCACGAGAGAGACCAGCCACAATGCAAAGGCACCTATTACCTGCCCCAGTCGCCCCCACGAGTAACGACCTATTCGCTGCAGGATCCATTGCATGCCCAGCACCAAGGCTGTCAACGGAACGAGGAACAGGGCCGGCGCCTTGGTGAGCAGGGCCAATCCCCCAAAGATGCCCGACAGGAGCAGATAGCGCCGTTGATTGGGACGCTTCAGATAGACGAGGAGACCGAGCGCAGAGAGAAGCATGAAGCTAGCCAGAATCGCGTCCACGTGGACGATCCGTGAGTGAACAAGGTAGAAGGGATCCAGGAGGATTAGCAGGCCAGCGAGGGCAGCACCAGCACGCCCCAGCAGCGGGATTAATAGTAAAAAGGCCACGACCGTCGCCAGAGAGGTGCAGATGACAGTGAACCACGCTGCGGTCGCCAACTGGGATGGTACATCTTCTTGATACTCTTCGGCAGCCAGGCCATCCAGCGCCGAACGATTGCCCGTCAACTTGGCGCGCGCGTAAAGAGCGCTGCCGAAACCCCACATGGGCACCACGCCGGGGTGGTCGCTCAGGTGGGTACCTGCGAGATCACCCCTCTCCAGTGCCGTCACAAAGGCGGCTGAGCGTTCGAGCCACGTCAGTTCGTCAGGCCAGGAGAACGAACCCAATGCCTGAGCTCGAACCACAAGGGCGCCGACAAACAGGGCCAAGGCTATGGCCAGCGTGACCAGGCGTCGATGTCTGATATCAGATGCTACCACCGCTCACCACACATGACTGGCTGGTCTCTGATGGCTCTGCGCGCTTGAATGCTTCCGGACCCAAGGCCACACAGCACGGGCGGCCGGTGCCTGCGGCCTGGTTCGAACAACATCCAACCCGTGAGTGACCGGCTATGGGCCAGCTGCGACATGTCTGACGAGCATCCCATCATTGTGAACCTGAGGACTCCTCACAATCGGCTCCAGCTCAAAGCTCTGCGACAGCGCATCGTAATCGTCGTATGGCAGCACCAACCACGCTTCTCCTGCCTGGTCGGCTTCGAGGCGGGTCACGATATCTGCAGAATCCAGGACATAAGGCTCCTTGCCCTCCAGCACGAGGGCATAGTACAGCGCACGCAGATAACGATAGCCCCCATCGCCGCGGCTCCCTCGCAGACGAGAGCTGAGGTAGATCTCGGCATCAAGGGGGAGCGTCTCGCTCAGATACGTGGCCATGGACAGGCTCAGGGCGTTATCACGGCCTGCCTGCGTCTCGATGGCATAATGAGTAAGAGTGTTGCGCACGGGATAGAGCGCCAGCAGGATGACCAGGACCGCGCCAGCCACGGCGACGACGCGAGCAGCACGGTAGTTGCGTCGACGCAAATGGTCCAGGACATCCGCTGCGAAGAGACCCATCGCTGAAAAACATATCGGCATCAGAAAGGCGAGATAGCGCTGGGAAAGCAGGCCGGCGTATCGTTTGTTGAAGTAGGGCATGATCAATACCGTGGACAGGACGACCAGGATGGGCATGGTCTCACGGCGCCAGGCCGCGTAGACCAGGGCGACCACTAGCCAGACGAGAAGCAGGCCGGCCACCAGGCTACTGACCGGATCGCTGATCCCGGGTACCATCCCTCCAAATGTAGGGCCGACTTCAACGATCATGTTTCTGATGTTCGTCCAGTATACCCCCCACGTGGGCTCGGCCACCCAAGCATAATCGTGGTTCTGGACGTCGGTCAGGCTTCCGCCACGGGTCATCAGGTTGAAGGCGATCATATTTCCGTAGCCCAGCAGCGCTGCTCCGACCGCCAGATAGGGCCAGGGCTTGCGAAACCAGGTCAATATACCTCGCCGGGCCAGGAACCATACCGCCAGACCGGGGGCCACGACCAGCAACGACACGTGTGTCTGCAACGAAAGACCATAGAGAAACCCCCCCAGCACCAGTAGCCAGCCGTTGTTCCGGCGAAGCGACTGATGCAGGGTGATGAAGGCCAGGGTGACAAAGAAGGGGGTGGTGGAGTTGGACCAGGCGACATGGCTATTGACGATGGTATGGACGGGCGAGAAGACCAGCAGTGCCCCAGCTATCACCCCGGCCCACCGCCCACCCATCGAACGGCCCAAAACATAGGTCAGACCGACCGTCAGAACACCGATGGTCATGATCAGAGCCCGCGGCAGGAGAACCTGTGGGCCCAGAAGCCAGAAGCCCAACGCAATGAGATACGCGAACAGGGGTCCGGCCGTGGGGTTGACCGGACCAAAGGCAGTGAGATTACCCTGGTAGATAGAGTAGGAAGCCAGCACCTCAAAAACCTCATCGGTAAAGACCGGTATGAGCTGAAGATAGAGGAGCCGGACCGCCGTT
>JAUVRU010000221.1 GCA_030597485.1 Anaerolineae bacterium | reverse complement strand
CCTCGTTGAACGACGGGCGGTGACCTCGGGACTGTCGGATAGCGACAACATCGAAATCCTTACCGGGCTTGAGGCAGACGAAACCATCGTCACCGCCGGCCAGGCCGGCCTGGAAAACGGCGCGCGCGTCGAGGTGATGGCTGCTTCTGATTGAGGCGCAGGTCAAGGCTGAGACTCGGGCTGATCCCGACCTTAACCTTGGCCTTGACCTTGACCTCAACCTCATCTCTCAGCCTTGTTACGGAGACATCTTATGGGGCTTACCAGATTAGCAATCAACAGACCACTGACCATGCTCATGATCATCCTGGGATTGGTGGTCATGGGCTACCGCTCTCTGAATGAGATGCAAGTAGATCGCTACCCGGCCGTAGATTTCCCCTTTGTCAGTGTGGTGACCGTTTTTCCCGGCGCCGGGCCGGAAGATGTCGAGGATTTGGTGGTTATGCCGATTGAGGACGCCGTGGCCGGCATCTCGGGCATCGACCAGATCTTTTCGGTATCCCAGGAAGGAGTGGGCTTGGTGGTCGTCGCCTTCGAAGAGGGCATAGACGGCGATCAGGCAGCCATCGAGGTGGAGCGCCAGGTAGCCACCGTGCGTGGCAACCTGCCGACGGAAGCCTTTGATCCTTCCATCATCAAAGCTGATATGAACGCCATCCCGATCATGGAGGTTGTCTTGAACGGGCCGCAGGGCCAAGATGAGCTCTATGAGATTGCTCTGGACGAGATAAAACCTCGCCTGCAAACCATCAAGGGTGTGGCAGCAGTGAGTGTGTCGGGAGGGCGTGAGCGGGAAATCCAGGTGCGCCCCGACCCGGGCAAGCTGGCTGCTTACGGTATTCCTCTGGAAGCCGTGCAACAGACGCTAACCCTGAACAACCTGACCTTTCCGGCCGGGTCCATTGAGGAAGGTCGCCAGAAAACAGCCATCCGCTCGGTGGGCGAATTCACCAGCCTCGAGGACATCGAGAACGTGGTGGTGGCCGGTGGCCCGTCCCCCTTTGGGACGAGCGGCCCGGCCCCCGAAACGGGAGAGGATGCCGGCGGCCTGGTCTACCTGCGCGACGTTGCCACTGTGCGGGAAGGCTTTGAGGATACGTCACAGATACTGCGCTACAACGGGGAGGACGGCGTCAGCATAAGCATCATCAAGACAGGCGACTCGAACACCATCGAGATGGCTGATTCGGCTCGCCAGGTCATCGAAGACCTGAACGAGGAGCTGCCGGCCGGAGCCGAGATGGTCATCGTGGCCGATGATTCCCAATTCACCCGTGACTCGGTGGCGGCAGTTCAGGAAGACTTGATATTGGCCATCTTGATAACCGGGCTGGTGATGCTGCTCTTCCTGCACACCATTCGCAGCACCTTCATCGTGGTGTTGGCCATCCCCACCTCAATAATGTCCACTTTCCTGGTGATGTGGGCGCTGGGATTCACCCTGAACGTGCTGACGCTGCTGGCCCTGACCCTGACCATCGGCATCCTGGTGGACGACTCGATCGTGGTGCTGGAAAACACCGAGCGTCACCTGAAGATGAATAAGACGCCCCGGCAGGCGGCCCTGGACGGCCGGGCCCAAATTGGCCTGGCGGCCATCACCATTGCGCTGGTGGACGTGGCTGTCTACGTGCCGGTAGCTTTCACCTCCGGTATCGTCGGTCAGTTCTTCAGGTCTTATGGCATCACTATCGCCACGGCCGTGCTGTTCTCTCTCTTTGTTTCGTTCACGCTGACCCCTATGTTGGCATCACGCTGGATGAAGGACGAGAGCCAGCCCGAGCCGAAACCACGCGGGTTGAGAAAGGCCTTTGGCGTCCTGCTGTGGCCGGTTAACAGGGTCTGGAGTGGTTTCACCTATCTCTGGGAAGCTGCCTTTGAGGCTCTGACCAATCTGTACGCTGCTACCATACGATTCGTGCTCAAGCGCTTCCTCACCCAGTCGCTGGCTGTGGTGATTGCCGCTGTTGCCCTGGCTGGTGGCTTCTACATGGTGGTCAGCGGCCTGGTGGGGACCGAGATGATGCCGCAGGAGGACGACGCTAGCTTCGTTGTCAGCATCGAGATGCCAGCCGGCACCAACCTGACGGCCACAGACCAGGCGGCCCGAGAGGCAGAGCGCATCGTACTGGAACAGGTGCCGGAGACCGTTTCCATTCTGACCAACGTGGGCGGTGGCGGCGGCGACATTGTTTTTGGCGGCGGCGGAGGAGGCGCCAACACTGCCACCATCAATGTACAGGTGGTGGATAAGAACGAACGCGAACGCAGCACAACCGATATCGTGGACGCGCTTCGGCCTGAGATCAAGCAGATACCAGAGGCAAACATCTCGCTGGCACTCTCCGGCATGTTTGCTGGTGGAGGTGGCGGCGTTGATATTCTGGTCACAGGTGATGACGCCGACGTGCTGGCTGACCTGGCAAACCAGGTTGAAGTCGTCATGCACACTGTGCCGGGCACGACCGACATCCTGAATACCGATGCGGCCCAGTCCCCGGAGGCCCGCATCGTGGTAGACCGTGACCGGGCCCTGGACCAGGGGCTGTCGCCGGCACAGGTGGCAGGAACGCTACGCACCGCGCTGAGCGGCACCGATGCGGGCCAATACAAGCGAGAAGGCGACACCGATATCGACATTGTCCTGCGCTTGGACGAAGTGGCCCGCAGTGATCAGGACCAGCTGCTGCGATTGCCGATGGGCTACTTCGGCGGGCAGGAAGTCAGGCTGAACCAGGTATCTACCGTGGAGCGTGACCTGGCCCCGGCCGTTATCAAGCGCACCGATCGCCAGCGCCAGATGACCGTCAGCGCAGGGGTGTCGGGCCGGGCGTCAGGCGATGTGGCAAACGACGTCGAAGCGGCCATCGAAACCAATATCGATTTCCCCGACGGCTACGGCTATCATCTGTCTGGCGAGGCCGAGGCTCAGCGCGAGATGTTCCAGGACCTGTTGTCCGCTCTGCTTCTGGGCATCATCCTGATCTACATGCTCTTGGTGGCCCTTTTCCAGAGCTGGCTGGACCCGCTGGCAATCATGTTCTCGCTGCCGGTGGCGGTGGTGGGCGCCTTCGGCGGGCTGTGGCTCTCCGGTTACACCCTTAACATGATGTCCCTGTTGGGTATCATCCTGCTGACCGGTATCGTCACCAAAAACGCCATCCTGCTGGTGGATTTCACCAATGAGCTACGGCGCGAGCAGGGATACGGTCGCAAGAAGGCCTTGGCGGAAGCGGGTCGCTTGCGACTGCGCCCCATCCTGATGACCACGGCGGCCCTGGTCTTCGCCATGCTCCCCATCCTGCTGGGCAGGGGGGCCGGGGCGGAGATACGGGCGCCCCTGGCGGCAGTCGTCATCGGCGGCACCATCACCTCCACCATGTTGACCCTCATCCTGGTGCCGGTTGTCTACAACTTCCTGGATGGGGGCGGTGGCCTGGTCACCCGCCTGGTGCGCTGGCTGCTGGGCAGCGAGGAGCCGCAGGAGGAGGGTGAGACCCCTGAACCGACGCATCCACCAAGGCCAGCGCCCCAGCCTGGAGCTGCTGCGTCATTGGGTTCACCGGCACCGCAGCCCGGATCAGACGCGGCCTAGACGGAGAGTGAGATATGACCATGCAAAGACATGTCTGGATATTGACCGTACTTCTCAGTCTGGTGGTTGCCCTAACCGGATGCGATATGCCTGGTGGCCAGGCGACTGGCCAAGCGGAGACAGAAGAGGTTTTGGAACCTCTGGAAGCCGACGCCTGGCCCACGCCGGAGCCGACAGCGGCGACAGCTTCACCCACCCCCTTTCCCAAGATCACACTGGAGCCAACGCCGACACGCACTGCCCGCCCGCTAGTGACCGCTACCCCCACGCCGCTCTCTATGGGGGGGGTGACCTACGAGGGCAGCGTCGAGGATTTGAAGGAACAGGTGACCGCTACCAGCGGCGGGTTCGAGCCGGTGGCAGCCTTTCTGGTGACAGCCGCTGAGGTGACGGTTCGCCAGGGACCAGCGGCTTCCTACCCGGCAGTAGGTGTGGTGGCTCAGGGTGAGCTGGGTGCGGTGTTGGGGCAGAACGCTGCCGGTGACTGGCTGTACGTGCTGACCATCTCCGTGCTACAGGGATGGGTGCCGGCTGACACGATACGGGTGATGGGCACGTTGGACCAGGCGCCGGTGCTGCCCGACAACCCGCTGGCCTCCCAACCCGCGCCAGGAGGGTCGTCGAGTCCAGGCACCGCAGCCAGCAAACCGCTGACAGTCGCCGATCTGGAGATGGTGGCAACGGGGCAGGTTGACAACGACAGCCTGAACTTGCGCCAGGGGCCGGGTGCCGGGTACCAGGTGCTGGCAACGCTCTCGCGCGGTGATGAGGTATCTGTGCTGGCGCTCAACAAGACGCAAGACTGGGTGCTGGTGGAAACGGCTGACGGAGTCTTTGGTTGGGTATCGCTGGCCTACGTGCTTGTGGACGGCTCGTTGGCAGATGTGCCCACCGTGATCTCGGCCAGGCCTGACGCGGACCTGCCTTCAGGCCAGATTGCACCCATCTCCGGCGCTGCGGTGCCTGGCGGAACGGGTCAGGGTGCGGCTGCCGCTCAGGACACTCCGGCCTCACCGGCGCCCAAGTCGCCTGGTGAGCCAGCGCCCTTCACGTTTGAACTGTCGCCGGTGGCGATGGCTCGCCCCAACCCGGGTGAGGTGGACCTTTATCGGGGGCCGGGAGACACATACGAACCCATCGCCACGGCACGGGATGATGACACTGTTTCAGTGCTGGCGGTCAACCAGGAAGGAGATTGGGCGCTGGTCAGACCGGCCGACGGCACCCCCGGTTGGGCACCCTTGAATCATCTGGTGGTTGACGGTTCGCTGAAAGACGCCCCGCAGGTGATGACTGCCTGGGTCGACAGCAACGAATTGCCCGTGCGAGAGGGGCCTGGCCTCTACTACGGCCAAAACGGCACATTGGCGCTCAATGACATGGTGATCGTGTTGGGGGT
>JAUVRU010000113.1 GCA_030597485.1 Anaerolineae bacterium | reverse complement strand
TCTTCCGACATCTCCAGGAACTCCTTGAAGGGGCAGATGCCAGCGTTATTGACCAGGATGTCTAGGGTGCCCCATTGCCTGACCGACTCATCCACCATCGCCTGTACCTGCTGGCTGTAGGATGTGTCGGCGTGAACGACGATGGCCTCGCCACCGGCGCCCGTGATCTCGTCGACCACTTCCTCTCCGGCGTCCCCACGCAGATGCACCACCGCCACCCTGGCGCCTTCCAACGCGAAACGTAACGCGATGGCCCGCCCAATCCCGCGCGAAGCACCGGTGACAATCGCTACTTTGTCTTGAAGACGCATGTCCTGATCACCTTTGTCTTGGAGGGGCAAGTTGTAGAGGCTTTCCCTGAACCACTGTCACGGCAAAGGACCCCTGCGGCAAGACTTCCGAAGCCTTCAAGGCCTCGGAAGTCCTGGTGAATCGAAAACGGACGGGAGAGGGTGGAAAAGCCCCTCTCCCATCTCCTTCACATAGGTCAAGCTTAGTAGACGCTAGACCACTGATCGATATTGGCCGCATCGAACATGAACGGCGGTCCCTGGAAGACAGTCAGGTCACCGTCGCCCAGATCCACGACGGCCAACTTGCCCATACGTCCGGCATCGAGGGTCTCGCCGGCCGCCGGGGTGAGATCCCCCGCCGCCAGGGCATGAGCCAGATAGACGGTGGTGTAGCCCTGATCAATCGGGTTCCACAGCGCCATACCCTCGCAGCAGCCACTCTTGATGTACTCGGCCATCTCGCTGGGCAGGCCCAGGCCGGTCAGAGCGATTTTACCGCACAGGTCAGCATCGGTAAGCGCCTTGCCGGTGGCGGCGATACCAACGGTGGTCGGGGAGATGATGCCCTTGAGATCCGGGTAGGACTTGAAGAGACCCTGCGCCTCGTTGAGGCTCTTCTGCCGGTCATCGTCACCATAGACGACAGCCACCAGTTCCATATTGGCGTACTTCGGATCCTTCAACTCCTCTTTCATCCACTCGATCCAGGTGTTCTGGTTGGTCATGGTAGCGCCAGCACTGAGGACGGCAATCTGGCCTTCGTAGCCGATCATCTCAGCCAGCATTTGCACCTCGACCCGACCAATCATCTCATGGCTGGCCGCAGCCTCGTGAATCAAGCGTCCCTCGGGAGCCACGCCTGAGTCCCAGGACATGAACTTGATGCCGGCATCCATGGCCTTCTTGCCCACGGGCACCAGGGCATCCTGGTCATTGGCCGAGACGCCGATCACGTCTACCTTCTGAGCGATCAAGGCGTCGATGAGCTCGATCTGACCCGCCACGTCGGAAGTAGCCGGAGCCTGGAAGATGAAGGTGTCGCCCAGCTCAGCCGCTGCCTCCTTGGCGCCCTGGTCCACCTTGTCGAAGTAGGGGTTGCCGGTATGTTTGGCCACCAGAGCGATAGTGTAGCCCTCACCAGCAGCGGCAGCCGGAGCTGCTTCCATGCCGCGCTCCGCCAGCAGCACCTCGGCGTCGGCCGCGCTGGGAATGCACAGCATGTCGCCGATTTCCAGCACGTCAGGGCTGGCCAGGGTAGTATAGTCACCACCGGCCGCGTTGGTGGCATCGAAGATAGCCCAGTATGCCGCGGCGTCGCCATAGTACTTGTCGGCCAACTTGCTCAGCCAGTCGGCAGCCTGCACGACGTAGTCCTCATCACACTCCACTTGGGCACTCACGGCTGCCACCGGGGCCAGCATGGCCAACAACGAGAGGGCTACCAACACATAAATCAACCGTTTCATCGGAACTCCTCCTTACACTGAATATGGGTCTGAGAGATACCAAAACACCAACTGTGTTCGACACTTCCGCTTGAGCGATACGCATCACCCCTTTCCGATTGCCGTCACGGCCTTCCTGAATGCTTCTCCTACACTTCCGAAGTCTCAAAGACTTCGGAAGTTTCGCCACGCCAAGATAGTGATCTACTCACCCTCTGCCACACACCGGAACCCCAAATCATCATTGGCCGTCTGTGGTAAGGCCGCATTGCGGGCACTGGTGCGCACTTGACCCTGATCATCGAACCAGCCGCCACCCCGTGTGATATGAGCCTGGGGATTATACTGCGGGTCGTCATACGTGCTGCCCGGGTAGCCAACGAAGGGGCTGGTGGTCCACTCTCCCACGTTGCCGGCCATGTCTTCAGCCCCATAGGGGCTGGCACCGCCGGAAAAGCTGCCCACGGCTGCGGTGCCGCGCAGGCCGCTCAACCGCACGTTGGTGCGGCTGGTGTCCCAGATATCACCCCAGGGAAACTGTCTCCCTTCGGTGCCCCGAGCTGCCTTTTCCCATTCCTCCTCAGTGGGCAACCGTTTGCCCATCCATTCACAGAATCCCTGTGCGTCATCGAAGCTCACCTTGACCACCGGGTGGTTCTCCCGGCTAGGGTCATAGAAGCTCCGCCACGTTTTCTTGGCGCCAGCCTTCTCCACATCCGTCTCATACCCAGTCGCCACAGCAAACCTGGCGAAGTTGTTGTTGGTTACTTCAAACATGTCCATGTAGAAGGTGGGCAGGTCCACTGTGTGAGCGGGCGCCTCCTTGGGATCCATGTCATCAGCGCCCATCGTGAACGGTCCACCGAGAATCTCGACCATCTCAACATCCGGTCGTGGGTCGGGCGTGGGAGTCGGGGACGCCTCTGTCGTCGGCTCCCCTTCTACCGTAGGCACCGGGGTCGCGGTCGGGGCCGGCGTGTTCGTCGGCCTGGGGGTCGGGGTGGGAGGCGGCGGCACCGGCGTGTTGGTGGGCGCAATTACGACAGGCGTAGGGGATGCGGCAGCCACTACCGACGCAGGAGACCCTTTGCCAGGCGCCTGTCCATCGCTCGGCGCCACAGCACGCCGACCTGGCAGCAGGATCACCAGCGCAACTGCCACCACAACCACTGCCCCCCCTATCAAGGCCCAGGGAGGCGCCCCTCGCCCTCCTCTGGCCCTGGTCGGGGTGCCCTCACCCCGGGCCGTCAACTGACGCAACACGTTGGGCAGAATGATGGCGGCGATCAGCAGGAATCCGGTAACAATGATCTGTATCTGCGGGGCTATGTTCACCAGGTTCATCCCAAAGCGGACCACGCCCAGCAGGAAGAGCGCCAACACCACACCCAGCATCGTCCCCGAGCCACCAAAGATGTCAACGCCGCCCAGCACCACAGCGGTGATCACCTCCAGCTCGGCACCCAGTCCGATGTCAGCCCGCACACTGCCAAAGCGTGCGGCCATTATGATGCCGGCCAGCGCCGCCATCAGGCCCGAGACGGTGTAGATCACGACCAGAATACGACTGATGTTCACGCCGGCATATCGACACGCTTCTGCGTTGTTTCCGATGGCGAAGGTGAACCGGCCAAATGTGGTCCGGTGCAGGACCAGCCCAAAGGCCAGGGCCAACACGGCGTACAGCACCAGCGGGATAGGGATGGGCGTGCCTGGGATGTCTCCCTGTCCCAAGACGGTGAATTCCGGCGGAAAACCAACAACAGCCCCATCCTTCGTAAGCACCCAAGCGATTCCCCGGTACAGGGTGAAGGTGCCCAGAGTAGCCGCCAGCGGAGCCACCTTTGCCCGGGTAATGAGTATGGCGTTGAACAACCCGGCCAGCCCCCCCACCAGGAGCGCCGCCAGAGCAGCTACCCAAATGTTCACTCCGGCTGCATAGAGCTGCCCCATGATGTTGGATGTCATCGCCATATTGGAGGCCACTGACAGGTCTATGCCCGCGGTGATGATAACGAACGTCATGGGGAGGGTCAGCAACCCCCGCTCCAAAAAGTTGAAGGTCATGTCCAAGAGATTATCTGCATTGAGGAAGTAGGGCGACAGTGACGCGTTAAGAATGACGGCGGCAACGATCAGCGCCACCAGTATCCACTCCCAACGCAGGAAGAACTCGGTCACACTGAACGGCTTGCGCGAGGCAATCGGTTTTGTCGTCACGCTGTCCTCCGCACCCTCAATGTCCGCTGCAACCGCTGCGAGATAAGCGAGTCAGATACGACCGCCAGTACAATCACCACCCCGTACATCACCTGCTTCCAGAACGGAGATATGCCCACCAGGTTAACGGCATTGTTAATGATCCCAAGCACGAAAGCGCCCAGCAGCGCGCCGGGCAGCGTGCCAACACCACCCGAGAAACGCACCCCGCCGATGACGGCCGCCGCCACCGATTGCAGTTCCCAGCCCATGGCCGTGTTGTTGGCGGCGTTGGCGTAGCGTGATACCCACATCACCCCCCCCATGCCGTACAATGCGCCCGAAAGAATATAGACCAGAAATATGATCCGGTTGCTGTGGATGCCAGCGAATTGGGCGGCCGTGGGATTGCTGCCCACCGCGTAGATCTGACGACCGGTTCGGGTGTAGTTCAGGAAGTAGTAGAAGATGACAGCCACGATGGCAGCGAAGACAATCAAAGAGGGGATACCCAGAATCGGTCGAATGGTGAATTCCTTGAAGGCAGGCGGCAGTTCGTGGGCATCCACCCAGGCTCCCTGACTGACGACGTATACCAGCCCCCGATAGATGCTCAAAGTGCCCAGCGTGGTGATGAGTGGTGGCACCCGCCCTATGGTAACCACCACGCCGTTGAATGCGCCCAACAGGACGCCCAGCCCAATCCCCATCAGCACCGCCACCGCCGGTGGCATGCCCCAGTGGGCGCTTACGTACATACCGATGGCCATCGCCGGAAGCCCGAGTCCGGACCCCACCGACAGGTCAATGGACCGGGTGACGAGCATCATCATCTGGGCAATGACAATCATGGAGAGGATTGAGATATCCAGGAAGATATCACGGAAGTTGCTCACGTTGAGGAAATAGGGGCTGCGCAAGCTGATCAGGACGATGAGCACGACAATGAAACCGAAGATGCTGGTCTCGCGCACGCTGGCCAGCGACAGAAAGATACTGCGCTTCTCGGATGTATCATCGGTGTGTGTAGTATCCATAACCTGTCACTGCCCCTGAGCAGTCTATGGGTTGACCGACGTTCTGCCAGCATCTGGGGAGAGGCGTTCGAGCCTAGGCCCCCAGTAGCAGCGGTAGCGGCAGCCTGTCAAGCCGCGTCAATAACGTGTTCCAGAATTCGGGCCGTGGCTGCAGCCATGATTGTTTCTTGCGTGGCCTCGTCTCGCGCAAAGTTACCGGTCAGCCTTCCTTCGCACATAACCAGGATGCGGTCACTCATACCCAAGATCTCTGGTAGCTCCGAGGAGATCATCAGAATGGCAAGCCCCTCCGATGCCAGATGGCTCATCAGTTCGTGAACCGCGGCTTTGGTGCCCACATCGATTCCCCGTGTGGGCTCGTCCAGTATCAGGATGCGCGGCCGTGTGCCCAGCCATTTGGCCAACACCAGCTTCTGCTGGTTGCCGCCGGAGAGTTCGCGGGCTCGCTGCCACAATCCGGCCGCTCGCACGTCCATCTGAGTGGCCTGTTCTCGTGCATCTTGGGTCTCAGCCGCCTGATCTATCCAGCCCGATTTGGCAAACCGCTGCAGAATGGGCAAGCTGATGTTGCTGGTGAGGTTCAGCGGCAATACCAGGCCATGTTGCTGCCGGTCCTCCGGCACGTACGCAATCCCCACCGACATCGCGTCATTCGGGTTCTCGATCTTCGCCTCCTGACCGTCCACGTGTATGGTTCCGCTTTCGGCCGGCTCCACCCCAAAGATGGCCTTGGCCACGTCCGTGCGCATAGCACCCACCAACCCGGCCATGCCAAGAATCTCACCCCGGTGAAGCTCAAACGAGACATCCTCGAACATGCCCACTCTGGTCAGGCCTTCCACCCGAAGTATGACCTCACCCTGCTCCACCTCCATTTTGGGGAACAGATCATCCAGCGTGCGTCCCACCATCATGCGGATCAGTTCGTCGCGACTCACGTCCTTCACACCGTGGGTGCCCACATAATGTCCGTCGCGCAGCACCGTCACCCGATCGGCCAGCTCAAATACCTCGTCTAATCGGTGAGTGATGAAAATGATAGATGTGCCGGCATCACGCAGCTGTCTGACAATGCGGAACAGGTCTGCCACCTCGTGCAGGGTCAGTGCCGAGGTTGGCTCGTCCATGATCAGCACTCTAGCGTTCGCTGAAAGGGCCTTGGCGACCTCCACCATCTGCAACTGGGCAATCGTCAGCCCACGCACTCGGCTGCGCGGGTCCAAGTCCATGCCCAGGGCTTCCAGGGGTTCGGCAGCCAACTTGTACATCTCTCTCCAAGCCATGGTTCTGATGGGACCACGCACAGGCTGGCGTCCCATGAAAATGTTTTCGGCGATATCGAGATCCGGAAACAGTGATGCTTCCTGGTAGATAGCAGCGATGCCCAGATTCTGAGCGACGCTGGGATTGGAAATGGTCACCGGCTCACCATTGAAGAACATCTCGCCCGCATCAATCTGATGCACGCCGGTGATCGTCTTCACCAGAGTGGACTTACCAGCCCCGTTCTCCCCCACCAGGCCATGAATCTCACCAGGTCGCAGCTCGAAGTTGACGCCAGCCAGAGCGTGTACACCACCAAAGGACTTGTGAATGTTGGTTAGCTTGAGAATCGGCTCTTGCTGGGATTCGTTATCCATTGCTTCCCTTTATCTGATGAGTTGCTGTTCTTTCAATCGAGGTGGAAGACCTCTTCCAACTCCACCATGGACTCGTCGGCCTGAGCTCCTCCCAAATCCTCGAAGTAGGCAGCCATCAACTTCTGCCAGTGAGCGTTCACTTCCTCACAGGACATCCCCTCCAGCGCAGACCCAAAACTGTCAGGAGTCTCGAAATAACCGAAGAGCAGGCCGTCCTCACGCATGAACAACGAGTAATTCTGCCACCCCGTTCGCCGCAAAGCATCCAGCATCTCTGGCCATACCGCTTGGTG
>JAUVRU010000146.1 GCA_030597485.1 Anaerolineae bacterium | reverse complement strand
CTGCCGGCGCTGGCACATTTGCTTCTGCCAGACAGACGCCGTTGGCCAGCCTAAGGGTTTGTGGCCCAGCGCCTGGATAACATCAGACAACGTGATAGCTCTCAGCTATCGCACTTTGTGGTACGGCCGTTTGGTGATGTGGATGAAACGATCGGTCAAGAATTTACGGACATCATTGATCATCATCTCAGCAGCGCTGGCATCTTTGGCGACAAACTGTGGCCCGGTGGACTTGGAGAACCGGACACCCAGCCCTGCCACAAGCCCACCCACAGCGGCAGAAACCGTGACCGCTGTGTCCATTCCTGTTTTGCCATCAACCTCGACCAGCACGCCTACTCTCGTTGGTGTGGCCAGGCCAACTGACACCCCCCCTCCCATTGTTTCCCCTATCCCCACCACTGCTTCCACTCCGATTGCCGCAGAACCCACAGCAGCTGGTGCCCTGGCGCAGGATTCAGCAGGCTTCGGGTATACATACCAGCAACTCGATGGCAACCGCCTGGCTGGGGGGCAAGGTGTCGTGCCCGATGTCCGACCATTGGATATCCCTCTGGATGGCCAGCCACAATGGCTGGTGGCTGCGCCTACCAGTAAGGGAAGCATATGGGCAGTGGTTCTGGTGGATGGCCGGGTACAGGCTTTCCACATCGTTGGTGGTGAAGTCGAACCAACGACCATTGTGCCCACCCAGCTGCCGGCCTGTATGCCTCCCTTACTCAGGGTGAAGGATGACCGTGCCACTCTGGTCACCAATCCCATTGCTGAAGCGTCGTCACTGACACATCCGGTCGCGCTCACCGCTGGTGGGGACCGATTGGCGTTTGTCGAATCGGGTGGCGACGTGGTCATCTGGGATGACTCTGAAGTCGCCCGTCTGGCTGTGAACGCCTTGACTGATGCTCGCATATTGGTGGACATGGAGGGGCGATTGCTACTATTGACCGAGGGGACGAGTGACTACGACCACGGCGTGCTGGGCGATGCCGTGGAGGCGACCAGCATAACCCTGATTGAGACGCTGCCGACGCCAGGTGCTGCTGCCAGGATTGTCATCCCGCCCCCGCAAGTGGTTGAAGGCATCGCGCCTATCTGGACAGATCTGAACGGTGATGGAAGGCGAGAGGTCATTGTCACCATCAGCGACGCCGACCAGGGTGCCCGGATCGTCGTCTACGATGAGGACGGCGAGCGGATTGCTGCCGGCCCGGCTATCGGTCGCGGCTATCGCTGGCGCCACCAATTGGTGGTGGCACGCTTTGGGCCAGGTGGTGAACTGGAGTTGGCTGACGTGCTCACGCCCCACATTGGCGGCGTAGTGGAGTTCTATCGGCTGGCTGAGGACAGACTTGATATTGTTGCACAGGTGCCTGGCTATACTTCACACGTCATCGGCTCCCGCAATCTGGATACCGCGGTTGCCGGTGACTTCGATGGGGATGGGAGGGTAGAGCTGCTGCTGCCCAATCAGGCACGCACCGATCTGGGTGCCATCCGGCGTACGCCTGGAGGTGCTGAGGTTGCCTGGGAGGTAGCGGTAGGTGACAGAGTGAGCACCAATCTGGCTGCGGTAACCTTCCCGGACGGTACGCTGGCCCTCGGCGTGGGACACGAGGGAAACACGCTGCGACTCTGGTTGCCCTGATGGTTCAGCCACGGTCGGCCTGTCCGGCTGGCAGAGTCGGGGAAAGTGAGAGGGATATGGACGAGGAGAATAGCAGGGACGTGATTTTCAGTGAGGTTCAGCCGTTTCGACAGGTCTGGATTTGGGCTATTGTGGTCGCGCTTGCCAGCCTCATGTGGTATACCCTGGTGCAGCAGCTTCTGCTGGGCAGCCCGGTTGGTGAAAACCCTATGCCAGATCTGGTGCTGGTCATCTTCTGGCTGGTCTTTGGCATTGGCCTTCCCGCGCTTTTCGTTTTCAGCCGGCTCGTCACCGAAGTGCGCAATGATGGGATCTATATTCGCTACATCCCATTCCACCGTTCTTTTCGCAGGATCGGCTTTGAGGATCTGAGGCGATATGAGGTGCGCACCTACCGCCCACTGGCGGAGTATGGTGGCTGGGGGATTCGACATGGGTTCAAGGGGAAGGGCAGAGCATACAACGTGAGCGGCAATCGTGGCGTTCAAATAGAGCTGTCAAACGGCAAGCGATTGTTGATAGGCTCGCAGCGACCGGAAGATCTGGTGCGAGCGATTGAGGCGAAGCCCGGCCATAAGAATCACGCTATTGCAGAGGAGCTGAATGATGGACCCTGACAAGGTAGTACGCGACCAACTGCTATCGTTTCTGCGGGGCGGGAATGCGCATTTGACCTTCGACCAGGCCGTGGCTGATTTCCCACCCGACCACATCAACGTCCAGCCACCCAATGTTTCCTATACACCCTGGCATCTGCTGGAGCACATCAGGATTGCCCAGTGGGACATTCTCGAGTTCATCCGCGATCCCGACCACGTGTCTCCCCGATGGCCTCAAGGATACTGGCCCCCGCCAGGCGAACAAGCCGATGAGGCAAAATGGGGAAAAACCATCACCGACTTCCATGCCGATCTCCAGGCGCTGCAGGATATGGTCCAGGACCCTGCCACCGATCTCTACGCCCCCATTCCCCACGCCGGGGAGTACACCGTGTTGCGCGAAATCTTGCTGGCGGCCGATCACAACGCCTACCACATTGGCGAGTTTGGCGTCTTCAGGCAGGTGATGGATACCTGGTCTGCCAGTTGAGGACGCGAGTTTCTCGAAAGCGGATAACGGAGAAACGTTATGTCTCAAACACAACTGTCACTCTCGTCCCTGGAGTTTCACCCATTGACCATAGAGCGCTGGGCCGACTTTGAGGGACTGTTTGGCGAGCGGGGTGCTTATGGCGGCTGCTGGTGTATGTGGTGGCGGTTGACACGCTCCCAATTCACCAAACAGCAGGGAGAGGGGAATCGACAGGCCATGCGGGAGATCGTGCGTTCCGGAGAGGTTCCCGGCATCCTGACCTATGCTGGCGGCCATCCGATAGCCTGGTGCTCGGTGGCGCCGCGCGAGCGCTTTCCCTCTCTGAACCGCTCGCCCGTGCTGCGGCGTCTTGACGACACACCGGTGTGGTCCATCGTCTGCTTCTTCGTGGATAAGGACTACCGCGACCGAGGCGCTTCCGTGGCGCTCATTCGGGCTGCGGTCGAGCATGTGCGACGGAATGGCGGGCAGGTGGTGGAAGCATACCCCACCCAGCCAAAAGCCGGCCGGCTGCCTCCCGTTTCCAGCTTTATGGGCACTCCCTCTATGTTCGAGAGGGCCGGATTTGTCAAGTGTGCCCGCCCGTCGAAGAGCAAGGTCATCATGCGGGCCTACCCGTAGCTATGGCTGCGGACCATACTCTGCTTCCCTGTACGAGAGGCGCAATAGAGGTGAAGTCGGCACAGACCGGAGACATAAACATGCAGCCGTGAAGTACCGTACTTCACGGCTGCCACTGTCACAATGTTTGGT
This sequence comes from Anaerolineae bacterium, assembly GCA_030597485.1. Classification (GTDB taxonomy): domain Bacteria; phylum Chloroflexota; class Anaerolineae; order 4572-78; family NAK82; genus JAUVRU01. The sequence goes on along the minus strand of JAUVRU010000146.1, from coordinate 2,665 downwards.
GCCGTTGTGTTCAGCTTTCCTCTACCGGTACGTCCATGGCGTCCCAGTCCGCCTTGCTGCAGAACTTGTTCAGGATGCGCCCATCGCTTGTCTTACCGCGGAATGCGTGGCGCACCTGTCCATTCTTCATGGTGATGATAGTTTTCGTCACGTCACTCTTGGGTATCTGAACTTTCGTACGCAGTTTCAGGTCGTAGAATTCCATCGTGATCGTCTGTCTCCTTTCGTGTATGATGACTCGTCTGAAAAAAGCATCTTCTCAAGGCCGCCCGTCCTGGCTGCACCTGACGCCCTGACGTGGCCGCCGGGCCAGGGAGACCGCAAAGAAAACCTTATGAAATCTCTGCGGTAAACCTCCCCTTTTCTCAGTGGAGTCATATGATAGGTTGCAACTTCCTTGACTATTATAGTGTATTTGCAGATATTTGGCCAACTGCCACGCCAGGGCCATTTTGCGGTGAAAACAGGATGGCCAGCACCAGGCTGTCAGTCGTGGTCAAAACGATGGTCGCTGTGGGTTGCGCATTGTGGTGAAGGGGGCGCCCAGCTCACGGGTAGCGAATACTACTTGCCTCTCATCGCATTGGCTGGTAAACTAGTCGGGCATCGACGCCGTGTGGGGTGTGGCGTCGTGTACCGCTTATCGCGTTGGTATTCTTTCTCCCCAGACGAGGAGTTGCGTAGAAAATGCTCATCGTATCAGAGGCGTGGAAATCTGCTTACCCCGGGGCCGCGGCCGGCATACTGGTGATGCGCAACGTGACCAACCCAAACCGGCACCCGGCGCTTGAGAGCCGCAAGGAGGAATTGGAGCGCCAGCTCCGATCCCGGTTCTCCGGCTACAGCAGAGCCGAGCTGAAGGCCCATCCTCCCCTCCCGGCATACGCCGCCTACTACAAACGTTACAAGAAGACCTATCACGTCCAGCTTCAGGTGGAGTCGGTCGCTCTCAAGGACAAGTCAATCTCCAAGGTTGCGGCGCTGGTGGACGCCATGTTTATGGCCGAACTCAAGAACCTGCTCTTGACCGCTGGTCACGACCTGGGTGCGATGCAGCTGCCGGTAACGTTGGACGTGTCCACCGGCAGTGAAACGTACGTCACGCTCAACGGTAAGGAGCAGGTGCTGAAGCCGGGCGACATGATGATTTCCGACGCCCAAGGTGTCATCTCCAGCGTGGTGTACGGCCCTGACCGGCGCACCCGAATCACACCCGAGACGCGGGAGGTCTTCTTGTCCGTCTATGCGCCCCCAGGCATTGGAGAAGAGGCGGTGCGCCGGCATCTACACGACATCCAGGCCAATGTCACCCTTTTCGCGCCCCAAGCCAGGATAGAGTCGCTGGAAGTGTACAGTGCCGAGACCGTCCACGGGTAGGGCGGACATAAGCGGCAGACAATATCCCACAGGGAAGCTTCGCACTGTCTTCCCTGCGACATCGCCAGAACGTGCGGCCCAAAAAGGAATTGGCAGACATCATCCCACAGGGAGGCTTCGCACTGTCTGCCCTATGATTGAAGGAGGAACAAAATGAAAAAGGTTCGTTGGGGTATCTTGAGCACCGCTTTGATCGGCACCGGAAAGGTGATTCCGGCCATGCAGAAGGGCGAGTACTGCGAAATCACCGCTATTGCCTCGCGCAGCCTGGATAAGGCCCAGGCGGTGGCCAAACAACTGGGCATTCCCAAGGCCTATGGCTCCTATGAGGAGTTGCTGGCCGATCCCGACATCGATGCTGTCTACAACCCCTTGCCCAATCATCTGCACGTCCCCTGGTCCATCAGGGCGCTGGATGCCGGCAAGCACGTGTTGTGTGAGAAGCCCATCGCCCTTACAGCCGCCGAGGCCCGGGACCTGGTGGAGGCTGCCAGGAAACACCCACAGCTGAAGGTGATGGAGGCCTTCATGTATCGCCACCACCCGCAATGGCAGCGGGCGAAGCAGCTGGTGGTTGAGGGGCGGATCGGCCAGTTGCGCACCATTCAGACCTTCTTCTCCTACTACCTGGTCGACCCCAGCAACGTCCGCAGCGTGCCCGAGTATGGCGGTGGCGGCTTGATGGACATCGGCTGCTATTGCATCTCGCTTTCGCGGTTCATCTTCGACGCCGCGCCTGAGCGTGTGTGTGGCATCGTCGAATATGATCCCAATTTCAAGGTCGATCGCCTGGCCTCGGGCATGCTGGACTTCGGCCGGGGCACCGCCACCTTCACCTGCTCCACCCAGCTGGCGGATTACCAGCGAGTCAATATCTTTGGCACCGAGGGGCGGGTCGAGATCGAGATCCCCTTCAATGCCCCTCAGGACCAGCCCTGCAAGATGTGGCACGAGCACGACGGCGAGATAGAGGAAATCCTGCTGGAAGTTGCCGATCAGTATACCATCCAGGGTGACCTCTTCTCCCAGGCGGTGCTCAACGACAGTTCCGTGCCCACACCGCTGGAAGACGCGGTGGCGAACATGGAGGTAATCGAGGCCATCGTCCGCAGCGGCAAGAGGGGGGGCTGGGTGTAAGACGACGTCACCCGTCGCCGCGCCATTCCGCTCGTAGTGGCGTGACACTCCGCGTTGCGGCCAGGTGTCACCCTCCAAGGGTGACCTACGCCGACTCCGCGTTGCGGCCAGGTGTCACCCTCCAAGGGTGACCTACGCCGACTCCGCGTTG
>JAUVRU010000544.1 GCA_030597485.1 Anaerolineae bacterium | reverse complement strand
GCTGGCTGGCCGGCGCGGCCGCGGCCGCAGTCCTAGGCATAGCCCCCCTGGCCTTCACCCTATCCCGCATGGCCATGGGCGAAATCCCGTCGGTGGCTCTGGCTACGGTGGCCATAGCCCTGGCGATGGTGTACGCACGCCGGGGCAACTGGGCGTGGCTGGCCTTGTCGGGCCTGACGTTCAGCCTGAGCTTGCTGGTCAAGGCGATGAATCCTCTGGTTGTCTTGCCGATTCTATGGCTGGTGCTCACTCGGCATCTGCCCTCGCACCGGTCGTCGGCGATATTGGCCGTGGCCGGCTGGCTGCTGGCCTGCCTGGCACCGGTGATCGTGTGCCTGTTGGCTTACGAAGCGGCCGCCCTATATGACCAGGTCGTGACGTTTCGTTTTGAACTGCGGTCCGCGTTTCCCTGGCAGCTGTCCCAGAACCTGATCTGGCTTCGGTATTTTGTCCGCCAGCATTGGGGCATTGTTCTCCTGGCACTGAGCGGCATCGTACTGCTCAGCCGCCGCACCCGCTGGGATGCCGTGATCCCCCTGGGATTGTGGCTGGGCGGTGCCCTGCTCACCGTATTGACACACTCCCCCCTCTTTCCCCACCACAGCATCATCCTGCTGCCCCCGCTGGCGCTGCTGGCCGGGCTGGCAGTGGCTGAGACCTGGTACACGGTACGACAAAGCGCGATCGGTCTGGTAGGTTGCCTGGCCTTCCTGGTGACGATCCCTGCGGCCGTACAGGCCAACCAAGAGACGCTGGCGGCCAGCTTTGGCCGGGAGGCCGATGCCATCACGTTTCTGGAGCAGGTGACCCGTCCCACGGATAACGTCATCAGCGACAACCTGCTTCTGGCCTTCATGGCCGGCCGGCAATCGCCGCCGCCGTTGGGCGATCTGGCCCAGGTCGCCATCACCAGCGGGCGGCAAACCAGCCAGCGCCTGATAGACATCTCTGAGACCTACCCGGTGGAAGCGGTGGCTGACTGGGCACTGCGTCTGCCCCATCTAGCAGAGTATGTGAGTTGGGTGGAGGATCAGTACTTGGTACGCCGCGCGTGGGACAATCATCACGTCATCTACTTCGGACGCAAGGTGGCCGCTGCCGACGTGCCCCATCCCCGTCACACCCGATTTGAGGACGGCATCCAGTTGGTGGGGCACGATGCCTGGCTGGAGCCAACCGACGCAGCCTCCTGGCTACAGGTAACCCTCTACTGGACGGCGTCCCGGCCGCCCACGTCGGATCACACGGTCTTCGTCCATCTGTACGACGGGGCGGGCAATCTGGTGGCATCTCACGATGGTCCGCCGCTATTCGGCCACCTGCCCACCGGGCAATGGGAACCCGCGGAGATCATCCCGGACCGGCACGACATCCAGCTGCCAGCGGGCCTGTCGCCCGGCGAATACCGGCTGGTCGCCGGTATGTACGATCCGTCCACCGGCGACCGGCTGCCGGTGATTGACGAGCAAGGGACTCACATTGGCGATCACACTGAATTGGAACGAATGACCTTCTGATTGCAGACCGGGCCTGAAGTGGCGGGAGGCAAAAAAAGCGGGTACAATGCGGTCTGTCAGCCAGCCAGTAGCAGACGGGACTGGGAGCGTGATCTTCTGAAGCAGCTCTGGCTGCCTCTCTCAATAGCCACCAGCCGAGACTAGATGAGGGAGCCACAGCTGTGTGCACCACGATTGTTGATATCGGTACGCTGATTATGCGTTCGCCAGAGATGCACGCCGGACGGTCCAGGATTGCTGGTACCGGGGTCACGGTGCAACGCATTGTGACTTGGTACAAGCTGGGACTGACCGCCGACGAGATTGCCGACGAGATAGGTCATCTGACCCTGGCCCAAGTACACGACGCACTGGCTTACTATTACGCCAATCGAGATGGAATTGAAGCGGACCTGCAGTCAGAGGCGGATCAAGCCCAGGAACTCCAGCGGCAACAGGCCGGAAATCCCGTTGTTGAATGGACAAACCGTGTGGAGCAGTGAATCGTAGGAGAGAGGTCGAGCAATCTCGTGAGGAGAGAAACGCCGCCACCAGCCACAGAGGCTGGGGGAAACCCGACACATGCACAGGTCAACACGACACCATCCTCCGGCAGCCGGTGGGATAGGCTTCGTCCGCGCCTGAGCCGGTATGCTTGGGCTCTGCCCCTGATTGTCTTCCTGCTGGCCCTGGTTCCACGCCTGTTCGGATTGGACGTGTTCCTTACCGCCGACGAAGACGATCAGCTGCGCTTCGCCGCCGGTTTTCTGACTGCCATCCTGGACCGAGACTGGGCCCGGGCTGTCCTGCTCGGCTATCCCGGCGTGCCCACCATGGCACTCGGCAGTCTGGCGTTGGCCCTGCGCTACATGTGGCACGTCTGGGGATACGCCCCTCTGCCCGACGCCGGACCCGATATGGCCACCACCCTGGCTCACGTGGCCGACCATCCCCTCGTGTACCTGCCGGCCGCCCGGACTGTCATGGTGATCGCGGCATCGTTGGCCGTCCTGG
>JAUVRU010000219.1 GCA_030597485.1 Anaerolineae bacterium | reverse complement strand
GAGAACCCGCGGCGGATGACACCTGGCGACGTGGATACTGGCGGCGGGTCGTCAGCGATGGCCTGGGCGATCAAGTCTCCCACCTCCGGGCATGGGTCCAGTGTTGCCTGGATTTCATTCAGCACAGATACGGCAGATTGCACCTGGCCCTCAGTATGGTCGTCTGTTATGTCTGACAACGCATCCAGCAGGTTGGGGATGGCACAAAGGCTATTCCCCAGCGCCAGCAGTTCCCTCGGCCGGCTTATGCCCTGCAGCACTCGATTGGCAAGACGTTCCAGGTCGGTCACTTCTTTCAGATCGGCACGCAATGCCGTGCGGGTAGCGGCATTCTGAACCAGGGTCTCCACAGCATCAAGACGCCGGTTGACGGCGTCCACGTTCAGCAGGGGTTGGTGCAGCCAATTGCGGAGCAAACGGGCCCCCATAGGGGTCACGGTAAGATCAAGCACGCCCAGCAGGGAGCCTTTCACTGAGCCGCTGCGCAGGGTCTGTGTCAGTTCCAGATGGCGGCGAGTGGACGCGTCCAGAGCCATGAAGCTGTCGGTTGAGTAGCTGACCACGCGATCAAAGTGGTCCAGAGCGCCCTTTTGGGTCTCAGCAAGGTACTGGATGACAGCCCCTGCAGCCCGTGTGGCCAATGTCTTTCCGTCCATCCCGAAGCCATCCAGTGTTGCCACCTGAAACTGATCGAGAAGGGCCTGGTTCGCTGTTTCCAGATCGAAGTGCCAGTCGTCGTAGGGAGTGACAGTGACGGAGCCTGAGCCAAGAGCATCAACAGGATGGTCATTCGCATCCCGTTTGCCCAGCAGTATCTCAGCTGGCTGCAATCGGACCAGTTCCTCCAATGCGCTGGCAAGTGGCTCCCGGCCCGAGAACTGGGTGGCGGCAAACTCACCGGTTGACACATCCGCGTAGGCCAGGCCGACCACAGCCTGCTCGATGACCAGTGCGGTCAGGTAGCGATTGCGACGCTCGTCCAGCAACGCAGGTTCGACCACTGTGCCGGGGGTAACGACGCGCGCCACCTCGCGATGGACGATCCCGGGTGATGCATCATTGGTGCTTTTCTCTCCCCCGCCTCGACTCATCCCGCTTCTCAGGTGGCTCGACAGACCACCTCCCACCTGCTCGACGATGGCTACCTTGTGCCCGGTCCCAACAAGGCGAGCGATGTAGGAATCGGCGGAGTGATAGGGGACACCGGCCAGTGGCACGCGCTGGTTCTTGCCAATTGGGCGCGATGTGAGCGCAATATCGCAAACGGCGGCAACGATCTCGGCGTCCTCGTCAAAGGTTTCATAGAAGTCGCCCAGGCGGAAGAAGACAATGGCGTCAGGGTACTGCTTCTTGATCTGCAGGTATTGACGACGCATTGGCGTGGTCACAGGGCCTCCAGGTAGCGCACGCGTCATGTCGCGCGGCGTATCCATCCCCATTCTATTGGAAAGGAGATGATTGGTCAAAGCGAGGCATTCTGTCTTTCGAGGTAAGCGTGGTCAGGAGGAAGTCACCATCTGCGAACCCTCCCGGTACGTCTGGCCGAACAGGGCAGCACTCACCAGCAGCACGTAAAGGCTGAGCGGTGCGGCCAGGAAGGGGGCCAGGCAGCAGAGGACAATGGTGTAGTAGGCGAGATTCAGGGCGATGGCGGCAAGAGATGCCAGGCCGAGCATTACCACCCAGGCGGCGAAGTAGCCGACCACGTTTGCGCGCAGGATCGGCCACCACTGGCGCGGTCGAAAAGCGGCTGCGCCCTCGTCGCTGGCGGTGAAGTGGGCCACGGCTGCCGGAAGGGGGATGAATGCCAGGATCACGAGGAAGAAGCCGAATGCCATCGAGAGCATCAAGACCGCCATGCTGCCGAAGAGACCCATCATTGCCAGGACGAAAACCAGCGCTGCGCCCCCGGTGTCCTGTCCAACAACGCCCATCATCAGGGGGAAGGCAAAACTGCTGACGAAGTAGAGCATCCAGCCGCCCACCAAGACAAGCACGCCCGGCAGAAGGTAGACCAGGCCAACGAGTGCCACCCGCAAGCCATCCACGAACAGCTGTCCCCAGTCGGTCCAGGCGGGCAGGGTCAGTTCCTCTCCTTCTGTCGCCTGCCGCATGACCCGCAGCACATATCCATAGACGAAGATGATCGGCACAATCGGTATGACGTAGGCAGCCAACGTAAGGCCTGTCCCGATGATGAAGCGGCTACTCCAGTCGGCCCCCTGAAACGGGAACCTGAGCAGTGATTGAAGCCGGGTAGTGGCGGTTTCCTCTGACATGGCTATTCCTCCGTTCCACGATACTCCTCCTGGCTTTTCGTCCTGATACTGGACAGGAGTTACGCAGTTTCCTTTCACAGACCTAGTTTCACCGTACACTTGACCGAAGCAGCGCTAGCATAGGCATTATACAACCAAGTGGGCGGTATGGGCAAGGGGGGACGGAGCTGGGGATCTCCCCTGAGTTGCAGCCGGTGGGCAGTGTGGACCAGGCGGGCCAGGACGGCGTCGGAGATGGTCGGATCGAGAAACCGGGCGTGCCAGTCTTCGACAGGGACCTGAGTGGCCACCAGGTCGGTGGTCGGCATGGGTCGCATTATGCAAGCGACGAAGCCAGATGAGCACATGATGGGGTCAGGCGTGAGCGATATGGTATACAGACAGCGTTGCCAGCAAGACCAAGACGAAGATACGATGCAAGCGCTCCAAGGTGCGCACCCGCATACCCTCGACACCCAGGCCATCTTTCTGACCAAAGCGATAGGTATGGTCAATCTGAGGGCAATAACGCCGATTCCATTGACAGATAGCCAGAAGGGTGGTATAATAATACAGGGAAGCGAAACCAAGGTTTCATTCAGTGAAACAAGAAACCAACCAGTCCTCCAAGCGCAACTACTCGACCCAAGCCCTACAGCGGGGCATGAAGGTACTTGATGCTCTGCTCGAGTCGCGTACCCCACTCAGATTGGAACAAATCTGTGCTCATACCCAGCTGCCCAAGTCAACGGCTTTCCGTGTCATTGTCAATTTGCTCCAGTGCCAATATCTGACCGAGACAGATCAAGGCTACTGGCTAGGGCTGAAAATGCTCCGTTTTGGTGCCTTGGTCGAAGAGAGATTAGACCTGACGCAACAAGCCCGCCCCTTTCTGGTACAGTTGCGCGATCAAGCCAATGAAACGATCCATTTGGCTGTACTTGACGATGACCTGCGAGTGGTCTATCTGGAAAAGATCCCTACTCAACAGGCTGTCGGACCAATGATGTCGCGGGTCGGAAGTACTGCTCCTATGCACTGTACTGCTTTGGGCAAGGCGATGGCGGCTTTCCGGCCTGACGACGAGGTCAGTCGATGGATTCGCATGGATGGCTTGAAATCCCTAACAGACGCCACAATCACCGACGAAGATGCTTTCCTACGAGAGCTGGGCGAAACCTGCTCGCGGGGTTATGCTGTTGACAACGGTGAATTTGAGACCAGTGTTCGATGTGTGGCCGCGCCAATTCATGGTAGGACTGGCGGAGGCATCGCCGCCATCAGCATTTCTGGCCCAGCCAACCGCATGCCCGTTCCCTTGATTGGCAGTTCTATGGCGATGCAGGTTGTCGAAACCGCGCAGCGTATCTCACAGGCTCTCGGCTACTCCTTGGCTCAAGATCTCTGACAATCTAGGGAAAAGGATGCTCTAAACCATTATAGCGGTTGATGCCGGAGGAGAAAGATGGAATACCGCTTTATGGGAAGAACTGGACTGAAGGTTGCGGAACTCTGTCTGGGGACGCAGACCTTCGGCTGGGGTGCTGATGAAACTACGGCGCATACTCTGGCTGATCGGTTTGTCAACGCCGGGGGCAATTTCTTCGACACCTCCAACATCTACAATGAGGGTCAGTCGGAGACTATGCTGGGTAACTGGCTCAAGAGCCGTGGCAACCGTTCTCATCTTGTTATCACCAGCAAGGTCTTTTTCCCGGTCGGACAAGGGCCCAACGATACCGGTTTGACCCGAAAACACATCTTCGAACAGATTGATGCCAGCCTCCGCCGCTTGCAGACCGAATACATAGATCTATATCAGACGCATTGCTGGGACGCCTCCACGCCCCTGGACGAGACGCTACGGGCGTTGGATGATCTGGTTCGTGTGGGAAAGGTCCGCTACATCGGAGCATCAAACTACACCGCTTCCCAGTTGACCCGAGCAATAATGCTCAGCGAGATGCAGGGCTGGGTGCGCTTTGACTGCTTGCAGCCGGAGTACAGCCTGTTGGTGCGGAGTACGGAGTGGGAGCTGCTGCCCCTCTGTCGCTCTGAGGGAATCGGAGTCATCTGCTGGTCGCCCCTGGCAGGGGGCTGGCTGACTGGCAAGTACCGACGGGGGCAGCCGCCCCCGCCTGGCAGCCGCGTGGGCCGAGCGGATCGCTGGGATGATCTGCCGGAACAGCGCGAGAGCGAGCGAACCTGGTCGATAATAGATGCCCTGATTGAGATCAGCGAGTCGCTTGGCAAAACGCCGGCCCAGATAGCTCTTAACTGGCTGCTGCAGCAGCCGGGCGTCACTGCACCCATTCTAGGCGCCCGCACGCCGGCACAACTGGAAGACAACTTGGGTAGCGTGGGATGGGCCCTGTCAGTCGACGAGCTGGCCAAACTCAATGCCGCTAGCCATATCTCACTCCCCTCCCCCTATAACTTTATTGACAGATACACTCGGAAGCGAGATGCACAATGAAAGACCATGTCCTCGCTCCTGAGCTAGGTACGACCGGTAACAAAGCGACACTTCGGATGTATCGCAGGAGTTATCACCCATAGCCAAGAGAGTAGTGACTTTCGGTGAGATCATAATGCGCCTGTCGCCGCCGGGGTTTCTGCGGTTTGGACGAGCTGGCTCGCTTGACGTGATCTACGGCGGCGGCGAGGCCAACGTAGCGGTGTCGCTGGTTAACTTTGGTGTGCCGGTGGACTGCGTCGCCTGCCTGAAGACGATCTAGGCAAGG
>JAUVRU010000054.1 GCA_030597485.1 Anaerolineae bacterium | reverse complement strand
TTGATGGTATACGACGAATAGAAGAGGGAGAGAGTCGTTAGCAGTGTCGTCAAGAAGACCAGCGGAAGACTGATGCCATCAACCCCCATCCGGTAATAGGCATCCAGGGTGGGGATCCATATGGCCTCTTCCACGAACTCCATTCCCCCACCGGTACCGGAATACATCACCCAGATCACGACAGATAACACCAGCGGGATAAGGCTGATGATTATCGCCAGCCACTTGAACTCCCGCTCCCGCTGGCCGGGGATAAGAGCCACCAGCACGGCGCCCAGCAGGGGAATGAAGGTGATAAGAGTTAGAAACGGAAAACTCATAGGTATGCTGCCTCCTTGACGTCAGAGATACAGGTATAGCCCCACCAGCATCAAGACAGTTACGACCACGACTAACAGGTAGTTCTGTACCCGGCCGGTCTGGGTGTATCGCAGCCAGCGTCCTGCGGCGTTGAACGCTCTGGCCACACCTTCTACCAGGAAGGTGTCGATTGCCACGCTGTCGAACACTCCGGAGATGTCAGCGGCCCACCGCCCGATTGCGGCCACCAGGTTGACGAAGGGATCTATGACCCACCGATAGTCGAAGTTGAAGACCTGGTCAGCCAGCCAGACGACAGGCTGGACGATAGCCAATTGGTAGAATTCATCGATGTAGTACTTGCGCTCCAGCACGGTGAAGACCGGCCCCAGGTAGCGCTTGAACGGCTCCACCTGGCCGGCTTGGTAGTTTCGATAGAGGAGCCAGCCTGCCAGCAGACCCGTCACCGCCAGAATGGTGGACATGCCAGCCACCACAAAGTTGAATTCCGTGGCGGCCACATTGACCAAGTGACTGGCCTGGTGAATATCCGCCATGAAGTGATGAAGGGGACTGCCCAGGAAAGGTGCATTGGCGAAACCGCCAACAAGTGCGAAACCCGCCAGGATCATAAGGGGAACGGTCCTGCTGTTAGGTGACTCGTGTGCCTGCGCAGCCGCCTGGTGACGCGGTCTACCCCAGAACACCAAAGCCAGCTGGCGGCCCATGTACAGGGCTGTGAGGAACACCCCCACTGTCCCCGCTAGCCATACCAACAGATGGTGATCAATGGCAAGTGTATGCTGCCAGCCCACAAATGCCTCACCCAGGATCTCGTCTTTGCTCCAGAAGCCAGCGAATGGTGCCAATCCCACCAGCGCCAGCGTGCCGAACAAGTAGGGCCAGACCGTGCGCGGCATTCTGTGGCGGAGCCCTCCCATCTGCTTCATATCGTTGGCATTGAAGCTTTCGTCCTCCCGACTCTCCGCCAGGTCACCCGGCGCATGGTGGGACATAGCGTGGTGCCCATGCTCCATGCCGTGGATAACCGAGCCGGCACCCAGAAAGAGGAGTGCCTTGAAGAAGGCGTGGGTCAACAGATGAACGATGCCCACTACCACCCCCCCCAGGCCCAGTCCCATCATCCTGTACCCGAGCTGGCTGATGGTGGAATAGGCCAACACCCGCTTGATGTCATCCTGAGCCAGCCCGATGGTGGCGCCCAACAACACGGTAATGGCCCCGATGATCGCCACCCAATACAACGCGGGCGCGCTGGTATAGTCGAACCCGGCAATGAACAAGGGCATCGTGCGCGCTACCAGGTAGACACCGGCTGCCACCATCGTGGCCGCGTGGATGAGAGCTGAGACCGGGGTGGGGCCTTCCATTGCGTCTGGCAGCCAGACGTGCAGCGGGAATTGTGCACTCTTGCCCACCGCACCGCCAAAGATGAGCAATGCGATGACCGTCACCGCTGGCATTCCCAGCAAAGTCTGCTGCTGCAACGCTGCCAATGTTTCTGGCTGAAACAACTCACGGAAGGTGAGCGTGCCCGTATAACTATAAAGCAGCGCGATCCCAGCCAGGAGGAGAACGTCACCGATGCCGGTGGTGATGAACGCCTTCAGGCCGGCTTTCTTCGCCCGATCCACCTGGGCTTCGTCTATGTGATCCTCGGTGTTGCGGTTGCGGAATGACCAGAAGCCGATCAACAAATACGAACAGAGCCCCATCACCTCCCAGGAGATGAACGCGAACAGTAAGTCTCGAGCCACCACCAGACCCAACATGCCGGCCGCGAAGAGGGACATGTAGGCGAAGAAGCGAGCGTAGCGGGGGTCCTGGTTGGCCTTGCCCAGATTCATATACCCTTGCGAGTAGATGAAAATCATCAAACACACAAAGGGTACCATAAAGAGCATTGCGGCCGAGAGACCATCCACCGCCAGGCCAATGTCCAGCACGGATGTGCCGGCCGGCAGCCAGGGGATGGACAATTGCCAGCCCTCCGTGCGTGTGCGCTCGCCTCCCGCAATCGTCGCCGCCACGATCCCCCATGCTATCACCGTGGACAGCGTGATGCCGCCGATGGCGATGTTGGAGCTGAGACGGTTGTTGCGATGGGTGAAGAGAATGATAACCGCAAATGCCAACAGAGGAAAGAGCGGCACAAAAGGCGTCAGGTTGAAGAAGAATCCCATGCGTTACCTCGTATTGCGAGCAGCCAGACAGTACATTGCGCTCCGCCCGTCCGATCCCTTATGTTAGAAACAACCTACGCCGATTGCAGACTGGCGAGCGCCAGCATCTGTCCACTGACTACTGTCTACTGACTACTGCCTACTGCCTACTGAACATTACCAATGCATCATGTCCAATTCATCCACGACGACTGTGTCGCGCTGGCGGTAGGCGGCGATGATGATGGCCAGGCCGGCCGCCGCCTCCGCTGCCGCAATGCCGATGACGAACATGGCAAAGATCTGACCGGTGAGTGCCTGGGGAGTGATATAGCGCCAGAAGACCACCAGATTGATGTTCACCGCGTTCAGCATCAGCTCGATGCCCAGCAGCACGCCGATGGCGTTCTTGCGCGACAGGGCACCATACAAACCGAGACAAAACAGGGCCGCAGCCACGGCCAGCCACCAATAGAGCGGAATGCCCATAGGTTGTTACTCCGTTCCAGAGGATGCTATCCTATCCAGAGGATGCTATCCTATGTTTCCCGAGCCAGGATGATCGCCCCTACCAGCGCTGCCAGCAGCAGTACCGAGATCACCTCGAAGGGGATCATATAAGGTCCTAGCAAAACCTGCCCCAGCTGACCAACCGACACATTGGGCGACAGCAACGCCTGCTCGTCAGCGACCGGCCAATCCACCTGCCCCAGCACCACCAACAGCACCACGAACACCAACAGCACGACCAGTGCCGCTATCCACCACTGCTCGTTTCGCTGGTGCTGGCGACGGGCCATCAACCCGCGTGACAGCATGATGGCAAACAGAATCAGGACCGCGATGGCCCCCACATAGATGAGCAATTGCACGACAGCCAGAAAACCGGCATCCAGCAACGCGTAGTACCCCACCACCCCGACCAAGGAGAGCACCAGGAACAGCGCGCTGTGAAACAGGTTGCGACTGGAGACAACTCCCAAACCGCCACCCAGGGTCATTATGGTCAGGATAACGAAGACAAGGATTTGCACCATCTGATTGGTAAGCATAGGCTAGCATCCTCTGGATAAGCAATACCTTCCCTCCCGCGTGACGGCGTGCGGGATCTTCGACTACCAGCAACTCAGCGTTCAGCACTCGATGTCTGGCATCACCCATCCACGCCGGCAACGCCGCGCAGAGCAGCCGAACGACTATGCCGGGCCGCCAACACAACCAGCGCCAGCGATACCAGGATGACCACCCCATTGGCCGCCAGCATACCCAACCAGCGAAATGTCGGGCTATTCAGCACTGGGACCTTCAAGACGAACGCCACCGCCACCAACAAGAACAGCGCCACCGGCACCAGGAACTTCCAGCCAAAGTCCAACAGATGGTCTATGCGGATACGGAACAAGGTCCCCCGTACCCACATCATCACAAAGACCAGCAGCGTCGTCTTGGCGAGGAAGTACACGAACCCCAGCAGCACACCCAGGATGGAGGCTTCACCGGCGCCAGGGCCGCGCCACCCCCCCAGGAAGAGCGCAGTGGCGATACCAGCCGCCGAGAACAGATGCATGTACTCGCCGATGAAGAACATGGCAAACTTCATCCCGCTGTATTCGGTGTGGAAACCCGCCACGATCTCACTTTCGGCTTCCAGAAGATCAAAGGGACAGCGCCCTATCTCAGCGATGGAAGCCACGAAGAATATCAGGAAAGCTACCGGCAGCGTGAACAGGAAGGGGACATCCTGGGCTGCAACGATGGCCCCCAGCTGCATCGACCCGCTGGCCAGCACCACCGTGATGATCGCCAGCACGATGGGGATCTCGTAGGATACCAACTGTGCCACCGTCCGGAAGGCCCCGATCAGCGCGAACTTGTTGTTGCTGCTCCAACCTGCCATCAAGGCGGCCAGCTCGCCCAACCCGCCGATGGCCACCACATACAGAATGCCCACCTTCAGGTCGGTGCCGATCACCCCCGGCGCGACCGGCAGCACAGCAAACACCAGCACCGCCGCCACCACCGCCAACATAGGCGCCAGGTTAAACACGATCCGATCAGCCTTCGCTGGCGTGATATCCTCTTTGGTCAGCATCTTGACGGCGTCGGCGAGGCCCTGGAGTATCCCCAACGGCCCGGCCCGATTGGGGCCAATCCGGTCCTGGAGACGGGCCAGTACCTTGCGCTCCATGTAGGTATAGGCTACCACCAACACCACAGGTGCCGCAAAAGCCAGGATCGCCGAGTATACCACGTAGACGATAAGCCGGGCAGTGGGGACTGGCAGCTGCGGGATCAACGTTGTCAGCCACGAAATAGTTGCTTCCATATGCTAATCCTCAAAGAAGGGGCAGCCGATAACTTCCGGTGATCAGCTGTCACATTTCTGAACGTAGGTTGCCACGTGCGGGAATGGTCGCTGATCGCTGTCCGCTGGCGGCGTCTTCACGACCAACGCAATGCGTCTTTCCGCCAGGCATAGACCAATGCCAGGGCGAGGATGGCGATAAAGATGACCGCCTCTATCAGCGCATATGCCGGGAGCTGGTCATACGCGACAGCCCACGGCAGCAGGAACACTGCTTCGACATCGAACACGACAAACATCAACGCGAAGATGTAATACTGAGCCCGGAACTGAACCCAGGTACCGCCAATGGTCTCCAGCCCGCACTCGTAGGTGGACTTCTTAATGGGGTTTGGTTTCTTGGGGCGAACGAGCCAGGCGAAGCCAAGACCGGCGATGGGGAGGAGTGACGCAAACACGATTAGCACGCCCACGAAGGCAAACTCGGAGAGCACTTTCTACCTCCTTGTAATGGTGCTTTTGCCATTGCTTGCCAGGCTTGAGCGTGAAACGAAAACCTCGCGCCTCGGCACAACAGCGGGATTATAACATGGTTGGGCAGCAAGGGAAAATCAGCGGTCTCCTGAATGGCGCCCTTCGCCTGGGCATTCTACACGACGCTCGCGCGCGAACGAGCGTCCAGGATAGGCCGATCGGCGCGGGCGACGCGTGTGGGTGCGATCTCCAAAGCACGTCGTGCCGGTAGTGACACCGCCCGCCTCGACATCAGCAACCGACGAGGCCTCAATGTAGGTCACTCTTTGAGAGTGACACCTGGTTTTGCCGCCTGATGGTCAGGCGAGTATCATACGAGTGAAGGCATCAGGCAGGGAATGAGAATTGGCAGATCACCGTTCTACAGGCATCCAGCACATCGTCAATCCCGATACGTGGGCAGGGTTGGTCACCAATCACCCCGCTGGTCACCTGCTGCAGACCTGGGACTGGGGGGAGTTGAAGGCTGGCTTCGGGTGGCGCGTCGCCCGCCTGGCACTGGTCGAGAACGGGTGTCTCACGGCCGGCGCTCAGGTCTTCTTCCGGCCAATCCCCCTGGGCTTCAGCGTTGCCTACGTGCCGAAAGGCCCGATGGTGGATTGGGCCAACCGGTCCCAATTCGAGACGCTGCTGGCTGGCCTGCACCAGCTCTGTCGCTCCCGACGAAGCATCTTTCTGAAAGCAGAACCCGCCGATGTCGACAGCTCAAGGCTCAGGGATGCGATCCGCCGTCACGGATTCGGTGTCTCCCCCTTCACAGTCCAGCCACAGCGCACCATCTTGGTTGCTCTCACGCCGGACGAGACGGCGCTTATGGCCGCTCTGACGCAAAACACCCGCTACAACATCCGTCTTGCCGGAAGAAAAGGGGTTGTGGTGCGTCAGGGTACCGCCGACGACCTGCCCACCTTCTATCGTCTGATGGAGATTACTGGCCGGCGAGATGGATTCGCCATCCACGGTCAGGCCTATTACCAGGCCGCCCTTGAGCTTTTCGGTCCCGACCGGGTGACATTGCTGCTGGCCGAGGTTCAGGGAGAGCCGGTGGCAGCGTTGATGGCCTTCGCCCACGGGCCCACAGCCTACTACCTGTTCGGCGCTTCTGGGAGCGCCCATCGGGAGAAGATGCCAACCCACCTGCTGCAATGGGAGGCAATGCGCTGGGCCAGGGCTCTTGGTTGCCTGACTTACGATCTGTGGGGCATTCCCGACGTCGATGAGGCAGCGCTCGAATCCCAGTTTGTCGAGCGTAGCGCAGCTGCATCCGCCATGTGGGGAGTGTATCGTTTCAAGCGGGGCTTCGGCGGGCAGGTCGCCCGGGCCGTTGGCGCCTTTGACTATGTGTACAATCGACCTCTCTACCAGGTCTATCGGCAGTGGATGGCTCGCCGACGGCGAGGCACCCTGCAACCCGATTGACTGGAAGCTCTATGAGGCTCTGACTCCAGCCAACAGCCGGAGTCCGAAGTCTCTGAGTTGGGCCGAGGACTGGTTCCCAAACCTAGTTTGGGAACCAGCGAGGAACAGTGAATTGTATCAGGTGACGCAAAGTCGGGACCGTGCCCAATGGGACGCCGCGCTGGCTGCTCTCCCATCCCCCCACGTCCTGCAGACCTGGGACTGGGGTCAATTCAAGGGGCGTTGGGGCTGGCACCCTACTCGGCTGCTCTTTGAACGCGATGGTCAAACTATGGCCGTTGCCCAGGTCTTACACCGTCGCCTGTCACGCACACCCTTCACGCTAACCTATGTCCCCAAAGGGCCGATCCTGGACTATGCAGACAGACCGCTGCTGACCGTGGTCCTCTCGACTCTGGAAGAGGAAGCCCGCCAGCGCCACAGCCTGTTTGTGAAGATTGATCCCGACGTGCCGCTGGGCGTGGGAACCAACGACACACCGCCCCAACCGGCGGCGACCGCTGTGCAGGCTGCGCTTGCCGGGCGCGGCTGGCGACGGTCGAGAGAACAGATCCAGTTCAAGAACACCGTCCTCGTCGACCTGGTGCCCGACGAGGAGGCTCTGCTGGCTGGCATGAAATCGAAGACTCGTTACAACGTGCGGCTGGCCGGCCGACGGGGGGTGAAGATTCGGCCGGGGGATGCCAGCAACCTGCACGCCTTCTACGATTTGTATCATGAAACGGCTGCACGCGACGGGTTCCTGATCCGACCCTTCGCCTACTACCAGGATGTATGGACGCAATTCCTGACAATGGGCCGTGCTCATCTTCTATTGGCAGAGATAAATGGGGAATCCATCGCCGGCTTGATCTTGTTTGTGTTCGCGCAGACCGCTTGGTATATGTACGGCGCGTCGAGCGTTGCCCACCGCAACCTCATGCCCAATTACCTGCTTCAGTGGGAGGCCATGCGACTGGCGAAGCACCTGGGTTGTACCTGTTACGACATGTGGGGCGCACCTGATCGCTTCGACCCAGGCGACTCCATGTGGGGCGTCTATCGCTTCAAAACCGGGTTTGGGGGCGAGACGGTGCGGGGTATGGGTGCCTATGATTGCCCAATGCATCCCTGGCGCTACCGGGCCTACACCACCCTGATGCCGCGCGTGCTATCCTTGATGCGCCGTCGGCATCGACCAGGACTATAATCCTGCCAGGAACTCGATGAGCGCTTCCTTCTCTGCATCGTTGAGCCGGGCACCTTTGCCTATCATGCGCTCGATTGTCTTTCTCCACTCGTCGGCCGTTTTGCTGGCGCTCTCCACTCGCCCCAGGTCGTGGCATGCCGTGCACCGTTCCTGGAGCAATGCGTTGCCATCAAATGGGGGTTCAGGTTCAGGCGCGGCCGGCTCCTCGGTGACAGTGGAAGGCACCGGGGTGGCAGCAGGAGGCTCCGTTGCCGTCGCTGACGCAGGTGCCGATGCAGGCGCCACCGTACGTGCAGCCGGCGCCTCAGTCGCCGGGGCCGAAGCACCGCAGGCGACTGCACCCAGGCCACAAATGGTCATCAGTACAGCCAACAGCACAACGTGCTCTTTCATATCTTCTCTCCTTAAGCCCATATCATGGCCGTGGTTTATCTCTATCCCGCAATGCTCCGATTGTACTTGATTCCACAACAAGCGCAATAGCCGCTGCCCTGTCTCCACTGCCTGTGAAACTCAACCTTTGGAGCCAGGGCTCCGGACCATACGAACGGAGCTGCACGTGTTTCGCCAATTG
>JAUVRU010000527.1 GCA_030597485.1 Anaerolineae bacterium | reverse complement strand
AGCATTCTCTCCCCAGACAGCATCCCACACGCGCTGAGAGCTCTGGGAGCATCACCAGCCGCCTACACGCTGGTGGCCGTGGGAATAGTAGCCCTGATCGACGGTGCCAGGCGCTTGGCAGCCCTTATCTGGCAAAGGGGCGGCCGTCGGCTGCCGCTGTCGCGGCGGGCGGTCCACGGGATAACGGCCGCCGTGCTGCTGGCGCTGGCGTTGGTCATAGTCCCCCCTCTGTATGCCGGCTTTCACAACTACATGAACGTCTGGCCGAAGACCAATGACGCCCAGGCTGCGTTTCACGTGTACGCGGTGGATCTGGCTGCGGAGATGTCTAGGGAGACCAACCCCCAGGCCACCTTCCTGCTGCCCCGCCACACTGCCGCCGGAGACGTGAACCCCAACTACACCGTGATGTTTTTCTACAGCGGCCAGGCCGGCTACGCCTGGGTCGTGGACGACGAGGCTACCCTGGAGGAGATCCTTAACGACGCCGTGTCCGGACGCGACGTAGTACACGTCATTCGCTGGAAGATATCCAAACATACTGGCGCCGACCCCAAGGAGATTGTGCGCTACTACCTGGAGAAGCACGGCCGCTTTGCGGACATCCGTCTGTTTGAGTACTACAACATCGAAACCTTCCAACTTGACAGGGTGGGCCCTGACCTGACGGATCCGCCGCTTGCGCCCGTTTCATCTGATTTCGGGGGAGCGATCACGTTGACCGGCTACGCGTTTGGCGATGCCTCGGGAAGTGGATCGGTGGCGGCCGCTTCGGTGCCGGCCGGTGAGCTCGTGTGGGCCCGGCTTCGGTTCCGGTTGGAGGATGCCGTGCAGGAGGACCTCAAGGCCTCGGTCATCATAGCGGACAGCGCGGGCCACGTCGTCGGCCAGATTGACAAGCTGCTGATGAACAACATCTATCACCAGGGCACGACGCAATGGGAGCCGGGCACTGAGGTGGACGCCTACTTCCTGGTGCCGGTGGCACCTGCCACCGCTCCCGGCCACTACCACCTGGATGTAGCCGTTTATGGCGCTTCCAGCCAGGTTCGGCTGCCCCTGCCGTCAGGCGAGCCTTCCCGGGCGGTGACGCTGGGCACGCTGGTCGTACGGCCTGACCTGGTGCCACCGTCCAACGATGCGTTGGCCATGAGCCAGGCAGTGAATCGCCCGGCAGCGGATGGGCTGACACTGTTGGGATACACGGCTCCTGAAGACCCCTGGCGTCCCGGTCAACAAGCGTCGCTGGCGCTCATGTGGCGGGCGGACGCAGTGCCGGCCGACGACTACCGTGCCTCGCTGTGGGCTGTGCGAGACGGCGATGCCTGGCCCCTCACCGGCAAGCTGCCACTTGCCGGACTGGAGTACGCCACCAGCCAATGGACGGCCGGCCAGGTGGTGCGTGGCTGGGTTGATGGCCGTGTGCCACCCGATGTGGACAGTGGCAACTACCAGCTAGAAGTGTGGGTGGTTGATTCGTTGGACAGGCCAACCGCCAGCATCCCCCTGGGCCCCCTGAGGGTGCAAGGCTGGCCCCGCCAGTTCGAGGTTCCGCCAATGCAGGCCGTCGTCGAGGCCAACTTCGCCGATCGGATGGAACTGCTGGGCCTGGACGTGGTCGCCCCGGCCGCCGATACGGCTGACCTCACCATTACACTCTACTGGCGTGCCCTGTCGGAGATGGAGACCGACTACACCACCTTCCTTCACATCCTGGACGAAGCGGGACAGGTGGTGGCCCAGGTGGACCACGTTCCAGGTGACGGCTCATTCCCCACCACCGGCTGGCTGCCGGGCGAGGTCGTGGCCGACCGGTTCGCTGTGCCGTGGTCAGCCGAAATGGGGACTTCGGCACAACAAATTGAGATCGGCGCCTATGACCCCCGCACGCTGGAACGGCTGCCGATCTTGGGCCAGGCGGGCGAGCCGATCGACACCCGGGTATTGCTGCCAGCCGCGTTGCCCATAGGTGAGATTGAGCAACCGTGACCGGTTACCGACGTTCTGCCGCCACGCTCATCCTGCTCGCCCTGGTCTGTCTGTACGCTGCCGGGTTTGGCATGTTGGCAGTCCGGGCGCATCCCGCGCACGAGACGGGCGGCGCCTTCGACCTGGGCAACCACGTTCAGGCGCTGTGGAACGCGGCCTGCGGACGAGGGCTGAGCCTGACCCTGGTGCCCGAATTCGGCCCGACTCGCTTCGCCATGCACGTGGAGCCTACGCTTTTTCTGCTGGCACCGGTATTTCGATTCATCACCGACGACCCTCGTTTTCTGCTGTGGCTGCAGGCCGTGGTGATAGCCTTGGGAGGCCTGCCGCTGTATGCGTTGGCCCGCCGCCGGCTGAATCATGACTGGGCAGCGCTGACCTTGGTCGCCATCTACTTCCTCTTGCCAGCGCTCGAATCGGTCACCCTATTTGATTTCCACGCGGTTGGCCTGGCACCAACGCTAATGCTCTCCGCGCTGTACTTCCTGGATCGGGCACTGATCACAAGTGACGATCGGCGCGGCCTGTGGACGAAGCCCCCCGTTGGCCCCCCTGTACGTGCGAAAGGGGCCACCGCAACCCGATGGCAGATCTGTTTGAGCGGGCTGTTCTTCCTGCTGGCGCTGGGAACCAAGGAAGACATCTCGCTGAACGTCTTCGTGTTCGGGCTGTATCTGTTGCT
>JAUVRU010000280.1 GCA_030597485.1 Anaerolineae bacterium | reverse complement strand
GAATAGCTCACGATCGTGGCATCCCGCCCTCGGCTCTTTATGGCCAGCACGGGATCATCGGCAACTTCGTCCTGGAAGCGGGTGCAGCGAGCGCACAGGATGCAGCGTTCCTGGTCCAGCAACATCAAGTCGCCCAACGGGTGGTGTTTGGCGCCACGATGTTTGCTGTGGTAGTCGAAGCGGCTGACGCCCGGGCCGTACCGGTAGGTGAGGTCTTGCAGGGGACACTCCCCCCCCTTGTCGCATATGGGGCAGTCCAGTGGGTGGCTGGTGAGCAAGAACTCCAGGATCGCCTTGCGTTCGCCGGCCACCTGGGCGCTGTCGGTGACGACGACCATTCCCGGCGATACAGGCATAGTGCAGGCAGTCTGGGGCTTGGGGAACCAGACGATGGCCGGCCGGCCGGCTTCGTCGAACACAGGCTCGTCCCCGGTACGGTCCACCGCCGGTGTGCCCACGGTGACCAGGCACATACGGCACATACCCACCGATTCCAGCTGGGGATGGTAGCAGAAGACCGGTATCTCTATACCCAGTTGCCTGGCGGCTTCCACGATCAGGGTTCCCTTGGGAACGGTCACCCCCTGGCCGTCGATCGTTAAGGTTACAGTCATCGCTGCTTCAACATCTCAAAGAATTCATTTAGCTTCGTATTCCTCCCGAAAATGCTGAATGCTGCTGCGCACCGGGCAAACAGAGAACTCACCCAGAAGGCAGAAACAGTTCCCGTCCATCTGATCAGCAATGTTGAGAAGCAGGTCCACATCGCCGGGCCAGGCGTGACCCTGACACAGGCGATGGTAGACATCATTCATCCAATAGGTGCCTTCACGGCACGGGCTACATTTGCCGCAGCTTTCATGCTTGAAGAAGTGAACCATCTTGCTGGCAGCCCACACCATATCGACTGTCTCGTCCATCACGATGAACGAGGCCGACCCCAGCATAGACCCAGCCTGTTGCACGGACTCGTAATCGAGCGGCAGATCCAGGTTATCGCCCGGCAGCAGGGGTGCCGAGACGCCAGCCGGCAAGATGGCCTTCACTGCCCGGCCGCCGGGCACGCCACCGCCGCATTCTTCAAGGAGCGTGCGCAGTGGGGTGCCCAAGGGCAGCTCGTAGTTGCCCGGATTGACCACGTGTCCGCTCAGGCAGAAGATCTTGGTGCCAGGGCTCTTGTCAGTGCCGAACTGGCGGTACCAGTCAGCCCCGTGCAACACGATGGGCGGCACGTTGGCCAGCGTTTCCACATTGTTGACGACAGTCGGTTTGCCGTAGAGGCCGGCCGTGGCCGGGAAGGGCGGCCGGCTGCGCGGCATACCCACCTTTCCCTCCAGGCTATCCAGCAATGCTGTCTCTTCTCCACAGATGTAGGCGCCGGCGCCCAGGTGGGTGTACACGTCCAGCGAGAAATCGGTGCCCAGAATGTTCTGCCCCAGCCATCCCTGTTGGTAGGCCTCGTCGATGGATTGCTGCAATCTGACAAAGGGGCCTTTGAATTCACCCCTACCGTAGATGAACGCTGTCTGGGAGCCGATGGCGTAAGCGCACAGGGCGATGCCCTCAATCAGCTGATGCCCGTTGTTTTCGATGATCTCCCGATCCTTAAACGTGCCTGGCTCGCTCTCGTCCGCGTTGACAACCACATAGGTTGGCCTGACGTGCGCAGGGCAGAAAGACCATTTGACCCCAGTTGGGAACCCGGCGCCTCCCCGCCCCCGCAGACCCGAGGCCTTCACCACGTCGGTTACTTGAAGCGGGGACATATCGGTCAGGGCCTTGCGCAGCGCCTCATAGCCGCCGTGACGAGTGTAGACGTCGATGTCCCGGATGTTGGGAATATCGCGGTGTCGCAGCAACAAGTGTTCTTTCAAGAGGTTCATTGGACCGCTCTGCTATCCCAGGTCATCGAGGTAAGCCAGAAAACGTTCAATATCAGGAGGGTAGCATGTCTCCAGCCGGCGTGCCCTATTCAGTACAAGATTCACGCGCTCAATATCCAGATCAGACGAATACATGCTGCGGAAGAGATGGCGAAATTGTCTCATCTCATTCAGGAATTTGTAAGATTCATCACTCAGCAGGCGGGGACGGATACCCTCGATGTCGAGTGCCATTCGTTTCAGGAGCAGGGCGTGCCATTGGCTTCTGTCGGCGATATCATTCTCAAACGCCTCTGCCACCTGCTGGAAGATGCTCTCGAAGGCATTGTAGAGGGTGTGCAAATAGTAGCCAACTATGATGGCCTGCTCGTCATCGGCTACGGTGTCCTGGTGATGGCCCAGTCTGTCGAAGATCTGCTCGATGGAGCGCAAATCACCGATGATGTCAGCTCTCAGTGCCAGTACTCTCTCTCTCATGGATCAAGAGTCCTTTCGCTCGCACGCGCTGGCCGAATTCTGATCCGGGAACCAGGTCGCGCAAGTCCACTGTCCACTCGGGCATTGCCTCCTCCAGGTCGCCCCAGAGAGCGAAATAGTCGGCCGCTTTGACGCCTTCCACGGCGATATCGATGTCGGAGTCGAGCCTGAATGCACCGCTCCGCAGCACCGAACCGAACAAATAGGCGCGGCGCACCGCTGAATAGCGGGGAAGGACAGCCGCGGTTGCGCTCAGCGCGGCCTCCAACGCATTCTGCCGACGACGCTCGCCGTCGGAAAGTCGCTTTTCCAGGCGGGCGATGAACGACTCGCGGCAGGCGTTTACGTCCACATTGTAGTCACGCTTGTGCACCATCTTCTGCCGCCTTTGCGCTTTGCTGTCGCAGTTCGGCGATGATAGCATCTCTTGTCTCATCGGTCAGTTGCTCGGTGTACTCCAGGTTGATTTGGGCCACCGGCGCTTTGTCGCAGGCCGCCAGACAGACGACCTCCTCCACGGTGAACAGCCCGTCAGGCGTGGTGCCACCCTGCGGCGGCAGGCCCAATCGCTGGCAGAGGCGCTGGTAGAACTCGCCGGCGCCCCGCAAGGCACACGGCAGATCGGTGCATACCTGGATGAGATACCTACCGGTGGGCTGTTGGCGGAACAGCGAGTAGAAGCCGACAATCGCCTGCGTCTCTGTGACCGACAAATCCAACGCCTCGGCGACCATGCGGATGTCCTCATCCGTCAGGTAGTTTTTCTCTCGCTGAACAATGTGCAGTGCGGGCAGGACTGTCGAGCGCCTGTCCGGGTATTTGCTCACAATCTGATTGAGTTCTTGTTGCGCCACTTCTGACAACACGATACATCTCCTCCCGAGGACCGCGGAAGTGCCCGGCGCTTGGCCAGACGGGGCAGACGGCTAGCGGTCCACTTCTCCCAGCACGATGTCAATGGAGCCGATGATGGTGACCAGGTCCGACAGCAGGTGTCCCCGTGCCATCGGATCCGTGGTCAGCAGGTTGACGAAGGACGGACCGCGCACCCGCAAGCGATAGGGGACCGCGCTGCCATCGCTGATCAGGTAGAAACCCAGTATGCCCTTGGGATTCTCGGCCATGGCGTACACTTCGCCCGCTGGAGGTTTGTAGCCCTCAGTAACCAGCTTGAAGTGATGGATCAAAGACTCCATAGAATAGTCCAGCTCTGAACGGGGAGGCAGGGCTACTCTGCGGTCTTTGGTGCGGACGGGGCCGTCAGGCAACCGGTTCAGCGCTTGCTCAACGATATGCGCGCTCTGCTCCATTTCGCGCAGGCGTACCAGGTAGCGAGCGTAGCAGTCTGACTCGGTGGCGGTGGGAACCTCGAAGTGGAAGTCGTCATAGCTGCAGTACGGCTGTGCCTTGCGCAGATCAAGAGGCACACCTGCCGCCCGCAGAATGGGTCCGGTGACTCCCAGTGCGATGGCATCTTGGGCCTCAATCACGCCGATCCCTTTCAGCCGTGACAGCCAGATGGGATTGTGGGTAAGCATAGCCTCATATTCTCTGATATGCCCCGGAAAGTCGCGCAGGAAGGCACGCACGGCGGCGGGAAAGGCGCCGGGAATGTCCCGCCTCAATCCGCCCACGCTCATGCCGGTAGTGGTCAGCCGGGCGCCGCAGAACATCTCCAGGATGTCCAGGATTGCCTCACGTTCCTGCAGGCAGTACATGAGGAGGCTGTGGATAGTTCCGCTCACGTCGTGGGCGTGCGTCGCCAGCCAGAAGAGGTGGCTGGCCAGGCGTTGCAGCTCGGCCAGGATGACCCGCAGGTATTCGGCTCGCTCCGGGACATCAATTCCGGCCAGCTTTTCTACGGCTAAAACATAGGCCAGGTTATTGGTCATTGAGGCCAGATAGTCCAGCCGGTCGG
>JAUVRU010000529.1 GCA_030597485.1 Anaerolineae bacterium | reverse complement strand
TCAATCAGGTAATGCCACCTGTCGCAGGGCGGCGTCCAGAGAGTGCAGTGTCAACAGGATGAATTCGACGCGGGAATGGCCACATTCGCCCAGGCACCGGTCACACTGGCGCCCGCTTTGCAGCAGCGTTTCATCAATGCCTCCGGTGGGCATGTCGGCGATCATCATCTCGAGCAACGTCGTCCCTTCGGCCAGGTTCCCTTCCGCGAATCGTTGGGCGCACGTTTCTGCCAGGGCGACGAAGGCCCCTGTTTCCGGCCCTTTGGCCAGGCGCTGCAAGTCCAGCACCGCCTGGGCAGAGGCGGTGGCCAGATCTGAATGCAGCGAGCGCCACCGCCGCATGTAGTAGCGTTCGTCACCGGCAATACGCGCCAGTGCCAGGCCAATCTCGCCTCGGAGAACCGGAGACTGGATCTGGCGCAGCAGGGTGAAGAGCTCGCCGGTGACTTGGCTCACCCGCAGCTTGCCCAGCGCTGTGGCATAGGCGGTACGCATCGTCTCATCCCGCTCGCTTCTGAATCGTTCCAGGAAGTGAGGTATGCTGTCAGTATCCCCCAGCAGCGCCAACGAGCGGGCACTGTTGGCCACCAGCAGCTGGTAATCGGAGAAGAGCGCTTTGCGCAGCGGCTCGATGGCCCGTCTGTCCCCCAGCCTGCCCAGCGAGCGGGCGGCCACACTGGTCAGCCCCGACTCAGGACCGGCCAGCACGCCCAGCAAGGCGTCCACCAGCTCCGGTTCTGGCGGCATACGGCCGATGGAGTGGATGGCTTCATACCGGACGTTGAAGCTGGGGTCGCTCAGGGCTTCGATGAGCTCATTGGTGCTGAGCGCGCTCTGGGCGTCGCCCAGCCGTTCGGTAGTAGCTACCCGGCTCATTTCGTCTCGGGAGAAGCTGAACTGGATCAAGGATCCGAATGCTCTCAGCGGGTTCCCGCGCATGAAGAGGCCGGCGAAACTGCCCACCGATCTGGTGCCGCCACGGCGCAACCGGGAGACGGCCACCGCTCCCCCGGCCAGCAATGCCAGGCTCATGGCAAACAGGGGGGTGTAAGGGTCGAATGAAAGGAACAGCAGGTTCGCTTTGATGCCGCGCGACAGGTGCAAGATCTGGCCAGCCAGCAGCGGGCCGATTCCACCGACGAGGCCGAACCAGGCATAGTAAACGGCCATGTAGGGGGACTTCTGCTCGGCTGGCATAGCGTTGACAAAAAGGTAGCGTGTCCAGCTGATCTGCCAGGCCAGAGTCGACACGCCCACGGCGATGGCGATCAGCATAGCCAGGAGGAAGCTCAAGTTGCCGTGTCGGGGCATCAAGAACCAGGCAACAGGCAGCAATATCATAAGGTACAGGCTGGACTGCATAACCGGCTTGCTGCCGTAGCGATCGGCGGTCCACCCCCACAGATACGAGGACACCACAGCCCCGGCATAAGTGCCCACACCCAGCAACACGATGTTGCCGTCGCTGAGCCCCACCTCATCCTTCATGAACAGGGGAACGAAAGAGATCACCGACATGCCGCCGATGGTGGCCAGTCCCAGAGCGCCCAGAAAGAAGACAAAGTCCCGGTCGCGCACCGCCTGCATCATTCCTTTCAGGTGCCCAGGCTGGGCGCTACGTTTGGGCACTGGTGCCCCACCGGGAACGTGGGTATAGGCCCAGACTGACACGAATCCCATCCCCACGCCGACTGCGATCAAGACCAGAAACCTGCCCAGACCGATGCTGGAGGCGAGCACGTAGGCGGCACCGATGGTTACAGTGATGCTGACGAGCCTGGCACTCATACTCTGGAGGGCCACAAATTTGCCGCGCATCGCGTCGGGCACCGCCTCTTTTCTCCAGGGCCATCCCCCGGTCTCAGCGATTGCTCGGCATATGGCGAAGCCGAGAACGATGGCAGCCACCCAGGCAAAGGTGCTGCCATAGCCGTACCGGGCTTGCACGATTGGGGTCAGCAGCAGGAGCGCAATTACGACCTTTCGGATTCCCCAGAAGGTGACAAATACCCGCTTGTATCCAATACGGGCCACCGCTGGCGCGATGAAGGGGGCGATCATGCCACAGAAGGGAATGAGCGACAGCAGAAGACCGATCTGGGCGGTCCGGAGGCCTAATTCGTCCAGGAACAGCAGGAAGATCGCCCCAGAGAAGGTAAGCAGGGCGAAGCCGGTGTTGAAGACATCGGCGGTGATCAACCAGGGTAAACTGCGGATCTTTTCAACGTTGGTCGGTTCTGTGGTCACTTGGTGACATCTCCACGAGGCAGGCATCCGGCGGCGCGGGCAACGCTGGCTGGCGCAGCCGGACGCAGCCCGAGGACAGAGTCCGGGATGTGGGTGGCCCAACCCGTTTCAGTGCCGGGTCCAGCGGCAGCGGTCTCCGCGCCGGTTAGCGTGGGCAGCACCGGTGGCTGAAGGAGTGGGCACCAGGACAGGGTCTCTGGTAGGTATCTCTCTTGTGTCCCGATCAGGGCGAGGCCCTAGCCGGGTGTGGCCTGGGAGCCGTCGGAGGGTATCTTGCGTTCGGCGTATTTGGTGTGAGGTGGCTTGGTTTCAGCCGGATGCCCCACCGGAATCAGACATAAGACTCGCAACCGGTTCGGGATGCCCAACACGCTGCGCACATGGGCCTCCTGGCCCTGTTGGGGATACAC
>JAUVRU010000269.1 GCA_030597485.1 Anaerolineae bacterium | reverse complement strand
TTCCTCACGGCTGATGAGTCCCTCATTGGCCATATCAACGGCAATCTTGATGGCCGCTTTGGCGGTGCGCTTGCCGTCCCGCGTTTGCAGCATCCACAACTTCTTCTGCTCGACGGTGAACTCCACATCCTGCATCTCGCGGTAGTGCTGTTCCAGCCCATCACAGATCTTCAGGAAGTCGGCATACGCCTCAGGGAGATCGCTTCCCATCTCGTCGATGTTCTTGGTGTTGCGGATACCGGCGACCACGTCCTCACCCTGTGCGTTGAGGAGATAGTCACCATACAGAATCTTCTCACCCGTCGCCGGATCACGGGTGAAGGCGACACCGGTCCCCGAATCCCAACCGATATTGCCGAACACCATGGTCACAATGTTGACCCCCGTGCCCAGGTCGTGATCGATTCCGGCTGCGTTGCGGTAGTCCACCGCCCGCCGCCCATTCCAGCTTTGGAAAACGGCTTCGGTAGCCAGCTTCAGCTGCTCATAGGGATCCTGGGGAAAGTCGAACCCTTTGTGCTTCTTCACGATCCTCTTGAAGGTGGCGGTCAGCTGTTTCCAGTCGTTCGCGGTCAGGTCGGTGTCGGAGGAAACGCCTAGGCCCTTCTTGAGCTCGTCAAGGGCCTCCTCGAAAGGCTCATCAGGAATGTCCAGCACCACACTGCCGAACAACTGCACCAGGCGACGGTAAGCGTCGTACACAAAACGCTCATCCTCGGTCAATTCGATCATGCCCTTGGCTGTCTCGTCGTTAAGGCCAATGTTGAGCACCGTATCCATCATACCCGGCATGGAGAACTTGGCGCCAGACCGGCAGGATACAAGCAGTGGTTTCTCAGGATCACCCAAGCGCTTGCCGGTCTTCTCTTCCACGGCCTTCAGCGCGTCCACTTCCTGCTCCCACATCCCCTCCGGCAACTGCTCGCCCGCCGCCAGATAGGCGTTGCAGGCCTCGGTGGTAACGGTGAATCCCGGGGGCACTGGCACGCCGATGCGCGTCATGTCGGCCAGGTTAGCGCCCTTGCCACCCAGCAGCGCTCTCACATTTTCCCATTCCCCGCCAACGTGCCTTTCAGCCTCTTCGACCTCTTCAAACAAATACACCCACTTACTTGACATTGACACTGTCCTCCTTTTCAGAACAGAGAAGTTGCCTGTTTACACACTGCACCCCCCCGCAGTCACCCTCAACACCGCGTAGGGGGGCGTAATATCACATCTACAATTATACTGACACCGGCGACATCGCGCAAGGTTTACTAGCCAGAATGAGCGGAGCACAATGGTGCTCTGCAACCAAGATACCAACACAATGGCTGGTACAAAGGCCTCACATGGACATCCTGCGCAACCCTTCTTTATTGACAACCTCGCCGGGCCACATGCTTGTGGCTATCTTCGGCAGGATTACGCCGGTGATACTTGCCCGACCGCCTTCATACTCAGATACGCAGGTCCCAGCAGATTCCCGCTCCTGACAGTGGCGGGGTTGGCCGTCGTGTGGCTGCTGGCAACGAGCACAACATTTCCGCCCAACCTCGCAACCCGGATGGCACTTCCTCACCGCCATCGCAATCTTGGTGGGCTCAACATGGATGATGGGCTCGGCCATCGACAACGTGTTGGGAGGGACGGCGGCTGGTCGTGTCCACCAGCCTTGGTCTCATTGTCCCTCTCCTGCTCTTCCTGCCATATGCTCGGGGGACAATGCCCTTTGTCGTGTCAGCCCTTGGGGGAGTGCTCTGTGGCCTTTCGTTCAGCGTCGTCGTTGTGCCTGCTCAAACCCTGCTCCCTCGCGGAAACGCGTTTCCATCCAGAATCACCGTGGGCGCCATGTTTGCCAGTGGAGCCGCTGGCCACATAGTGAGCGACTGGATAGCACATCATTTTGGGCTGACTCGCTCTCTGCAATCACTGGCGTTTGTGGCGCCCGGTGCCGCCTTGTGTGCACAGGCCTTGCCTCGGGGACGCCCCGCAGCAGAAAAGTGAAGAAGGATAGAGAACTACCATCGTCTGCCGTCAGTTCGCTGCCAGACCCTGTTCATTCCGCCGCGCCCTCCAATAGCCCGGCGATCTCCACCAACTCTTGCAGCACTACCTCCATGGCATCCAGTTCGGCCCCATAGGTTGCCCAATCACCATTCTGGAGGGCAGCCTGAGCAGCAGTGTAGTGCTCCTCGGCCTGCTGAGCCAGCTCGTAGATCCGTTGAGGCACCTCGCCAGTGAGTATGCCAACGTCACCGGTTCCGCCGACCGGCCTCTCTGCTTCAACATCAACCGCACTGGCAGCACCCTTGCCGAACAGGCTCACCAGCCCCTCAGCCAGCGTTTCGCTCATCACGATCCGGTCACCGGAGGCGAGTATGACCCGCTTGAGCTCAGGGATCTGTCCCGTCTCAGCTTGCAAGTACAAAGGCTCCACGTAAATCAGCGAATTCTCCAAAGGGATAACCAACAGGTTCCCGCGAATCACCTGTGAACCACGTTGGCTCCACAAGGAGAGCTGGGCGGAAATCTCAGGGTCCTGGTCGATCCTGGCCTCTATTTGGCTCGGTCCGTACAACAGCACGTTCTTGGGGAACCGATACACAACCAGCTGGCCGTAGTTGGGCACATCGCAGCGACCAGCCATCCAGGCAATCAGGTTATCTTTGGCCGCCGGTGTGAACGGCTGAATGAGCATGAATTCAGCCTCTTCCTGCCCCGGCAGCCGAAGGATCACGTAATAAGGCTCGACCGGCTGAAGCTGAGCGGCAAAGAGCTCCTGGGGAATGCTCCACAAGTCTTCTTGATTGTAGAAGACGTTCACGTCGCCCATGTGATACGTCAGGTATACAGTAGCCTGAATGGTGAACAGGTCCTCGGGGTAGCGCAGATGCTCCCGAAGGCCATCGGGCATGTCTTCCTGGGAAGTGAACAGCCTGGGGAAGATGGAAGCATACGCTTGAATCAGCGGGTCCTCGGGGTCAGTGACGTAGAACGTCATTGTGCCATTGTAGGCATCAGTCACCACCTTAACCGGGTTGCGAATGTAGTTCACACCTCCCATTGGCTCGGAGTATGGGTAACGATCACTCACTGTGTAAGCGTCGTGAATCCAAAGCAGCCTGCCGCCCACGATAGCCACGTACGGATCACGATCGAATTCCAGAAATGGCGCCACCTCTCTGGCCCGTTCCTGGATGCGCCGGTTTATCATCAAGCGGCTGTCGGCCTCGATGTACTGGCTCAGCAGCATGTTGACATCGCCCAGCCGCAAGGCAAAAGCCAGCCGCTTCACGTAGGAGTTGAGCAGAATGCCACCAGTCCCCTCATAGAAGGTATACACGTTTTCCTCGCCCCGGGGGTAATCAAACTCCTCAAGGCCCGTGTTCACGAACACGTAATTGTCAGTCATTTCACCGTAGTAGATTTCTGGTCGCCCCATCTCGAGGGGCACGACCGCCTCGGATGGCAGGTCCTTGATCCACAGGATAGGCAACCCTTCTGGAGTGAACTCGCTCACCGGATTCATCACTACCCCGTAGCCATGAGTGAACTGCAGGTGCTGATTGACCCAAGTGACCGATTGCAGTCGTGACTGATCCAGCTCGCGAGCACCCAACATCACCTGGCGATAGTCATCCCCAATCCAATAACGATCAACGTCCAGGTCGCTGAAGTGATAGTACAAGCGGATCTCCTGGATCTGGCGGTAGGTCTGCAACAGCGGCCGATGGTCCCAAAGACGGACATTCTGCAAAACGGTGCGACTCGCGGGCAGCGCTTCGGCAGTCAGGGGTTCCACCTGGCCGAAATCATGCTCTTGCACATCATCCAATCCAAACCCCTGACGAGTGAACTGGATATTGTGCGCGATATAGGGCGCCTCAAGGGTCAATTCGTTGGGCTTCACCACATAGTTCTGCACGAAACCCGGCACGATACTGATGATAAGTAGCGCAATTCCCATCCACACGCCGGCACCGATGATGGGAAGCCAGAGCCGACGCAAGTACACATTGACCAATAATAGACCGGCAATGATGAGCGCCAGCCAAAACATAGCCTGCAAAGCCGGCAACTCGGCATGAACATCAGTGTAACTGGCGCCAAAGGCAGCGCCACGCGGAGAGTAGACCAACTCGTACGCAGCCAGCCGGTGTCCCCAGGCAATGACAGCGAACAAGGCGGCCCCCACCGCCGAAACGTGGAGTCGTACGTGCGGCAGGACGATTACCTCCCCCTCGCGTATGTTATTCAGCTGAGCGAAGAAATAGATGATTAGCACGCCCAGGAGCGTCATGATCAGAGTCGTGATCAGCCACCCCTGAATGCAGTGATAGAGCGGTAAGCTAAAAACGAAGACACCCACGTCCCGGCCAAAGCGCGGCTCGCCACCACCAAAGGCGGACTG
>JAUVRU010000366.1 GCA_030597485.1 Anaerolineae bacterium | reverse complement strand
GCTCGGCGATTGCCTTGCGCATACCGGACAAAACCAACAGATTGCCTGGCTCCTCTGACACCTTGGAGACCGGAACTGGTGCAGGCTCCTCAGCCGGTGGCGCTGCCATCGCTTGCTCCCTGGCCTTCACAACCCCTAGCACATCGTCCTTTATGATGCGGCCCGAAGGGTCGCTGCCCACTACCTGGCTCAAATCGATGCCATGTTGCCTGGCTATTTTTTTGGCGGCCGGCGAGGCCTTGACCCTGGCGGCCCTTCGCAGCTCACGGGCAGGTCGATCTTGCACTGTGGAATCGCTGCTCGATGCGGTGACCTCCTCCGTGGCCTCTGATGAGGACAGGGGCGGCAGTTCCGGCAGGGTTTCGCCAGGCAACGTTATGTAACCGATGACCGTACCGAACCGCAGGATGGCACCAGGCTCTACCAGCACTTTGGCCAGAATGCCCGATGCCGACGCCACGACGTCAACGTTGGCTTTGTCAGTTTCGACAACCAGAAGAGGTTCGTCTTTATCCACTTCCTCCCCTTCCTGCTTGAGCCAACTGACAAGTGTGCCCTCTTCCATCGTATCCGTCAACTTGGGCAAGATTATCTCAATTGCCAAGATTCACCTCCACAGGTAGCAGCTGGCGCACCCCACGTATGATGTCCTCGATCTGGGGCACCGCCGCGTCATCCAGGGGCGGGCTGTAAGGCATGGGCACGTCCAGGCCAGCCACGCGCACGATGGGAGCGTCCAGGTCATCGAACGCCTCCTCCATCACTGTGGCAGCAATCTCGCCTCCTATGCCACCCCGCTTGCAAGCCTCGTGCACGATGACCAACCGACCGGTCTTCCTTACTGACTCAATGATGGTCTCGGTGTCCAGCGGCGAGATCGTGCGCGGGTCGATGACCTCAACGCTCACACCTTCCGCGTGCAGCCTGTTGGCTGCTTCCAGCGCCAGGCCAAGGGTGAGGGAGGTAGCGACCACAGTCACGTCATCTCCGGCGCGCTTCACGTCCGCCACGCCCAGGGGAATCTCATAGTATTCGGCCGGCACCGTGCCTTTGTTGCCATACATCGTCTTGTGCTCGATGAAGATGACGGGGTTGCCGTCGTGGATAGCCGCCGTGAGTAGCCCTTTCGCGTCGTACGGGGTGGAGGGCATCACCACTTTCAGCCCGGGGATGTGGGCGAACCACGCCTCCAGGCTCTGGGAGTGTTGAGCGGCGTTACGCCTATAGGCTCCAGCCGGCAGCCTGAGGACCATCGGTATCGTAATCTGCCCATTTGACATGTACCTGAGTTTCGCGGCCTGGTTGGCGATCTGGTCCATTGCGATGGTGGCGAAGTCAAGATACATGATCTCGGCCACGGGCCGCAGCCCCTTTATGGCCGCCCCCACCGCCCCGCCCACGCTGGCAGCCTCGGCGATGGCGGCATCGCGCACCCGTTCCTCCCCAAACTCAGCCGAGAGCCCTTGCGTTACGCCAAAGCATCCGCTGAACCTGGCGACATCCTCCCCAAGCACGAAAACCCGGTCGTCCCTGCGCATTTCCTCGCTTAACGCCTCCCTGATCGCCTCACGGTAGCTGATCTCACGCCCGCCGACCGGGCCAGGCTCCGGCACATGGGACTCCTCTTCACTGTCTGTGAAGAGGTGGTCAAATATCGTCGTCGTGTCCGGGAACGGGCTGGACCGGGCAAAGTCGACCGCCTGCGCAACCATCTCCTCCACCTCTCGCTCGATCTGCGCGCAGTGGTCCTCATCCAGCGCGCCCCGACCCATCAGATCGGCCTTCAGACGCGCTATGGGGTCCTTCGGGGTCCACTCAGCAACCTCCTCATCCGGCAGGTAGATACAAGGATCCCCGAAGTAGTGGCCTTTCGTCCTGAAGGTAACCGCCTCGATCAGCGTGGGACCTTGGCCAGCGCGGGCCCTGCCGATGGCATCTCGAGTGGCCTGGTAGACGACCTGCACATCGTTGCCGTCGATACGGATGCCTAGAATGCCATAGGCAGCTCCACGGTCGGCCAGGGTCGTCACCCGCGTTGCCCTCGAGAGCGCCACTCCCATGCCATACTGGTTGTTCTCGCGAATGAGAACCGCGGGCAGGTCCCAGATCCCGGCCAGATTCAGGCCCTCGTGAAACGCCCCCGTGTGGGTGGCTCCATCACTGAACAAACTGATGGTCACGTCATCCTGGCGCTTGAGCTGGGAGGCAAGGGCTGCACCTACGGCCATGGGAATACCTCCTCCCACGATGCCGTTGCAGCCCAGCAGGCCTTGGTCCACGGCCGCGTAGTGCATCGGTCCCCCTCTGCCACCGCAGGTTCCCGTCGCCTTGCCCATCAGCTCCGCCATCATGTAGCGCATTTCCACACCGAGGACGATGCCGTGGGCCTGCCCCCTGTGGTTGCTGACCACGCTATCGCGCCTATCCATTGCAGCTGCGACGCCCACGGCAATCGCCTCCTGGCCGGTATAGGGGTGAATGTGGCCGGGGATCAAACCCTTGGCGTACTGGGCACAGGATTGCTCATCGTATTTGCGTATCTTCAGCATGGTACGGTACATCTCCACCAGCATGTCCTGGGACAGACCAGATTCCTCCTGCACATCCGTGACGTCTGATTCCTCGCTAACCCTGATCGAACTCATAGAATGCACCTTCTTCCTTCCTGCATCTGGGCAGGTTCACCACGATGGGGGTACAAGGAGCGCACGGATTCTACCATAGGCTACCAACAGCTACAAACCGCTTCGCCCCAACCTTCGACCCCCCATTTCATAAAATCTTGACAGCGCATGCGCACCGTGCTACACTCGTACAAACTCCCGTGGCCCAGCATCAAGGCAAGAGCACTTTCCAGCGCAGGTGGGGTAACATCAATGATAGCTTTGGTAAAATACACGCACGGTGTTGGCAAAATCGAGCTGCGCGATGTGCCAGAACCCACTGTCAGGGACGCCGAGGTGAAGATTGCAATCAAGGCGGTTGGCATATGCGGTACCGACATTCACCACTACGACGACGAATATCCCTCCGACCCTCCCGTTATCCTGGGGCATGAATGTGCCGGCCAAGTCGTCGAGGTCGGCGCTGATGTAACTGAGGTGAAAGTCGGTGACCGGGTGACGGCCATGCCTTTTGTTGTCACCTGCGGACATTGCCGTTATTGTCGGGAAGGGGAATTGGGCTTGTGCCCCGAACGTGTGGCCTTCGGCAGCTTCTTGGATGGTGCGTTTGCCCCTTACTTGGTCGTCCCCGCCAGCGTTGTGCACCGCCTGCCCGACAACGTAGACTTCGATATTGGCGCTCTGACGGAACCCCTGACCAATGGCATCAAGGCTACCTATGAAGTGACGACCATCCAAGCCGGCGAGGTGGTGCTGGTCACCGGTCCGGGACCCATCGGTATGCTGACCGGCCTACTGGCCAAGGCGCAAGACACCACCGTGATCATGGTGGGGACGTCTGCTGATTCCCAACGTCTGGAATTAGCCCAAACGTTGGGCATAGACTACACCCTCCAAGTGGACACAGATGACGTAGCTCTGGCTGTAAAGGAATTGACGGAGGGAGCAGGTGTAGACGTTCTGTTCGAGTGTTCCGGTGCG
>JAUVRU010000207.1 GCA_030597485.1 Anaerolineae bacterium | reverse complement strand
TCCTGGAAGACCTGTGTGCCCACCTGACTGTGGCTACCGGACGACCGGTTGGCATGGAGTACACGCGGCGTCAGGAGTTCACCAGTTCCCGCAGCCGTCATCTTCAGGTGATCCGCTACAGAATTGGCGTCTCTGATGGCAAGGTAGTCGCGGCCGACCTGTACTTGATCGGCGATACCGGTGCCTACGGCACCCATAGCCTCACCGTGCAGATGGTGGCTGGATTCAAGGGATTAACCCTGTACAACGCGCCCAACGCGCGGTTTGTGTGTGACGCCGTGTATACCAATATGCCTCCGGCCGGTGCTTTCCGAGGATATGGGGCTATGCAGTGCCAGTTCGGCATCGAAGTGCTGATGGAGGAGATCGCAGAGGAACTTGGACTGGACGTGGTTGAGTTCAAGCGAGCCAACTGGTTGAAATTGGGCGAGCCGATGCATCTGGCCCAGAAACTGGGCGAAGGGCGTGAAGGATACGAGCAGTCTTTGCAGTCCAGCGGGCTGGACCAGTGCGTGGCAGTTGGCCTGCAGGCCACAGATTTCTATTCCAAACGGCAGGCCAATCGGCAGCAAGGAGATGGCCCCCTTCGGCGCGGCATCGGCATGTCGGTTATGATACACGGCAGTGGCATCGCTGGTCTCGATATGGCAGCGGCGACGCTGAAGATGAACGATGATGGGTCGTTCAATCTGCTGCTGGGGGCCACGGACCTGGGCACCGGCTCCGATACCATCCTGGCCCAGATAGCGGCTGAGGTGCTGGGCATCCCGGTCGAGGATCTGATCGTCTATTCGTCTGACACGGACTTCACTCCCTTTGACAAAGGTGCCTACGC
Organism: Anaerolineae bacterium; assembly: GCA_030597485.1. Lineage (GTDB taxonomy): Bacteria > Chloroflexota > Anaerolineae > 4572-78 > NAK82 > JAUVRU01. The sequence continues at coordinate 4,289 of JAUVRU010000207.1, read as the reverse complement.
CAGCAGCACGACCTACATAAGTGGTGGCGCCGTGCGGAAGGCGGCGCTGGAGATCCACCAACAGATACGGGAACACGCAGCATTGGTCCTGGGAACCTCTGAGGTGGATGATTTGGTGCTGAAGAACCGCCGGGTGATGGCCCCAGATGGCAGATCAGTCACGCTGGAGGCGGTCGCGCTGCGCAGCCTGCATCAAGACAACCAACATCAGATCATGGCCACGGCCTCGCATATGAGCTATGTAAGCCCGCCACCGACAGCTGCCCAATTCGCTGAGGTGGTGGTGGATGTGGAGACCGGACAGGTGACAGTTGAGCGGCTGCTCATGGTGGCAGACTGCGGCCGGGTCATCAATCCCATTACCGCTGCGGGCCAGGTTGAAGGAGGTCTGGCCCAGGCCTTGGGGTTTGCTCACTGTGAGGATATGGTTTTCGATGCCGAGGGGCGCCCGGTCAATGCCCGGCTTGGACCCTATCGGGTATACACGGCAAACGAGGTACCGGCCATGGACGTCATCTTCGTTCAGACCGACGAGCCCACCGGTCCCTTTGGCGCTAAGTCTGTGTCCGAGCTGGCGATGGATGGGGTGGCGCCGTCTATGGTCAGCGCCATTCACGACGCTACTGATGTATGGATCCGGGAGCTGCCGTTGACGCCGGAGCGGGTGTGGCGGGCGCTGCAATCAGCCAAGTAGTCGTGTTCTTGGAGCCTTGGTGAAGATCCACGATCGCTGCATCCCGGTGCCAGCCTTGCCAGAGACTGACCCTGACCGCCGGCAGTGATCTACGCCTGACAGTCGTATGGAGGAGGGGGATGCTGCCACATCTGACGCTGGCGGTGAACTCCCTATCAGCCATCAAGGGATGCAAATAGGTTGTTCAAGGACTCCGCCAATGTGGGGTGGGCGAAGACGCCGTCCCGAATCATGGTGTACGGCACCCGACCCATCATCGCCATCTGCAGCACAGTCATGATCTCGCCCCCTTCGATGCCCAGGACAGCGGCACCGAGTATCTGGCCGGTGTCGGCGTCCACCACCGCCTTCATCAAACCTCTTGACTCGTCCATCTCCAGCGCGCGAGCGACGTAGTTCATCGGCATCCTGGCCACGCGGATGTTCAGACCCCGGTTCCGGGCTTCAGTCTCGCTCAAACCGATCCGGCCCAGCTGAGGGTCTATGAAGACAGTGTAGGGTACCATTCGCTCCGAGGTCGAGGCATTCCCGCCGTCCAGCAAGTTGGTGCGGATGATGCGGAAATCGTCGTAGGAGATGTGAGTGAATTGTGGTCCACCCTTCACGTCACCCAGGGCATAAATGCCTGGCACACTGGTTTCCAGCCGCTCATTCACCCTGACGAAACCCCGATCGTCGGATTCCACGCCAGCAGCGTCCAGGTTCAGCCGGTCGGTGTTGGGCGTCCGGCCAGTGGCCGTCAACAGGTATGATCCAATCAGTGTCCGTTCCTCATCCGCCACGCGCACACTCAGCTGGAGGCCTGGCCTGTCGCCGTTGATGCGCTCAACGCGATCCGAGTCAGCTTTCAGCAACACCTCCACGCCATCTTGTTCAAGAATCCTGGCCACTTCCTCGGCCACATCGGGGTCCTCACGGCTGAGCAATTGCTTGCCTCGATGAATGATTGTCACCCGGCTGCCGAAGCGACGGAACATCTGGCCGAATTCCAACCCGATGTAACCACCGCCCAATATCAGCAGGTGGTCTGGCACGCTGTCCAGTTCCATGATGGAGGTGGAATCCAGCGTGTCGACGTCATCCAGGCCAGGAAGCGACGGCCTGGATGGTCGACCGCCAGTGTTGATGAAGACCTTGTCGGCGGTTAGCAGTTGGACGTGACCACCGCCCATCTCCACCTGAACCGAGTGTGGGTCCAGAAACCGGGCTTCTCCGAACAGCAAGTCCAGACCATCCGTGCTCTCGAGACGTCGTTGGCTGCCGGTACGGAAGCTGTTCACGATGTCTCGCTTGCGCTGGCGCACCCGGCCCATACCCACTCCTACCGTTCCCGTGTGCACACCGTAGTCCGATGCCCGTCGAGCCAGATAGGCTACCCTGGCGCTGGCCACCATTGTTTTGGTGGGCGTGCAGCCCTCATTCACACAGGTGCCACCGACGTGCTCTCGCTCAATAAGAGCGGTCTTCCACCCGGCCTGAGCCAGCGTGCTTGAAAGCGGCCCACCGGCCTGGCCAGCGCCAATGACAATCGCATCATATGATTGTGCTTCACTCATCACCCGTACTCCTTTCCAAGACCTGATTCCTGCTGTGCACTGCCAGGTGTCGTTGTTGGCCCGGTGATCTGTTTGCTGAGTCATCGGATCCATCTTGCCTGGATGCGTTCCCGCAAGGTTCCAGGGTGCTGAGAGAGCACCAGGTTGAAAGATGCTGTGGAATGCAGCAAGACATGCCCCATAATAGCATAACCAGCGCACGTTGACAACCGGCTTCGGAGTGGCGTACGTCCAGGATTCCGGATGCAGGCACGGGCGCCTGGGGATGTGACGCTCCACGGTGCGATGTGCCGGGCTGACGGGCACGAATGGAACTAGGAGCGATCGGGGGGTGGCCCATATGGGTGAGGAGCTGAGTAGCGAGTGACACGCAGTGGGACGCAGGGCAGCGCCTGGCGATTGCCCGCGTCCAGAGCGTTGATGTGACTATTCGGCCGCTTCTGTTACCCGGGCGTAGGCACCTGATCCGGCAGTATGCCACTCGCCAGTGCCGTCGGCGTTGTGGTAGGTCCCGTGACCCCAGAGGTAGGCCGATCCGTGCCCGAAGGCAACGAGATTGATGTCCACTCCAGCCAGTATGACGTGCACCCTCGATCCGGCCACGTGGGCAGCTCCGTCGAAGCCCGCGTACTGGATCCAGCCATCCGAGAACTCCTTCTTGTGGCCTGTGCCGGTAACCCGGATGATGGCGTCACCACCCAGGTCCTTCACCCACAATGTGCCATTGCCACTCAGGTCCACCATCCCCGTGCCTCGCAGGACGGCGATACCGTCGCCGCGAGCTCCCAGGCCGCCATCAGTGGCCTCTGGTTCCTGGGCACTGGCCGCCGTGGCTGCCACCAAAGCGATTGCCATGACTACAATGATCAAAGTCAGCACTTTCTTCAACATTGTCCTTACCTCCTTTGTGATAGAGATTCTGGTCCTCGCCAGGCCAGTTCTGCAATCTCATTGTCACCGAGAAGTGTTACCCTTCTGCTACGAGTGTGCAAGAAAAGCGCAAAATCATGCATGAGCGGCTGCTATCGGTTTCTCAGCCAGAGAGTGCTGCTTCGCTTCGGCTACCCACGATCTGTACTGTAGATGTGGGGACAATAGTGCGCCTCACCACCGATTGCAGGGAAAAACCTTAAAATTAGGCCGTGTTTCCCAGGTTGCTGCCATTATCCTGCCCAATTCAGGCAAATATGGTGTATAATAGAAGTGGCATAACATAACAATTTGTCATAAGAGATTCAATCATCTTCTGCTCCTTTCCATTCCAAGCCAGGCGACTCAGTCAGCTGAGTCGCTTCTGTTTTCCCTTGGTTTCATCAGACTGGTACCGCCTCTATGTTTCCGCCGGAGAAGGCCTGTGGTCTGCTCCGGTGCCGTGCGTGCGCGCGAGGCGTCTGCGCAGCCGTGAGTATCCGGAGGAGCGCGGGATCACTGATCGTCAGGCAAGGCGCGGTCGGCTTGTCGTGCCCGACTGATCCGACCGATCCACTGTGGTGCTGGCGAGACCGGGAAGGAATGGGCGATGGGCGGCAGCGAGCCGGGAAAGACAGTCGATACAGATCACCGATGTCACATATCACTAGGAGAAAAAGTTGACATAACTGAAATCGCAGTTTGTCAGCGGGGGCAGTATGAGTAACCTGATCGGCCGTACTTTCGGCAAATATTACATCATGGAGAGGATCCGAGAGGGCGGGATGTCTTCCGTCTACAAAGCGTATCAGCCTGGGCTGGACCGCTATGTGGCGGTGAAGATCCTTCCTCCCTTCCACGGTGCGCAGCTGGACTTTGGCAGGCGGTTCGAGGGCGAGGCCAAGGCCATCGCCAGCATACACCACCCGAACATATTGCCGGTGTACGACTACGGCCAGCACGACGGCTACAGATTCATCGTGATGCGTCACATCCAAGGGGCGCCCACGTGGAAAGAGTTCATGAAGACACCGCCCAGCCTGAGGCGGATCACCGACCTGACGGGGCAGATTGCGGCAGCCCTGGATCACGCGCACCAACAAGGAATCATCCACCGAGACGTCAAGCCC
>JAUVRU010000231.1 GCA_030597485.1 Anaerolineae bacterium | reverse complement strand
GCGCCGTGCTGGGTGTCATCCCAGCGGGTGAAGGCCACCCACTGGCCATCAGGCGAGAGAGCCGGGTCCACGCCGGTGGTCAGGTGGCGCACCTCAGATGTCGCCGTGCCTGTCTGGGAAGCCACCTCGACGATGTAGATAGGGCCACCGCTATCTGTTTGGAAAACGAGCCAGCCTGTCGCCTCCTGGTCAGCACCAGAGGCATCTGCTGGGGCAGAGAGCGCACTGATGTCGCCACTGATGGCCAAGTTGTCGCCTCTGTCCCTGACCCAGCCAACACCGCCGTCCGGCAAGCTCACGTGCCACCAGCCGCTGTCAGCATCATAGCCGATTACATCTACCTGGTCGCCCTGCCATAGCACGTCAACAACCGGCACGGTCACGTCTGGGCCACCGTGCACGTTGACCATCTCAGCGGTGACCATCAACGTGGGAGAACCCCCCTCCTGGGCGACAACGACAGGAACCCCGATGGCGCTCATCGTCAGCAGAGTCACCAGCATAGCCATGCCCAGTTGGTAACTCATTGACCTTCGCCTGGCTGTTCGGTTTCGCATCATAACTGCTGTCTCCTCACGCTTTACGCATTGCGCGTTACGCATTACTCATTACACATTTAGTATCGGCGCTGCGCACGTTCTTACTCATAACGCAGCGCATCTATCGGGTGCAGGTTGGCCGCCCGCATCGCTGGGTAGATGCCAAAGAAGACACCTACCGCGGCTGAGAAACCAAATGCCAGCCCTACACTGTTGACCGACACCACAGTTTGCATGTCTAGGGCCGAGCCGGCGATCTGTGAGATAGCCGTTCCCAACCCGATGCCCAACAGCCCACCGATCAGTGACATCACCACGGCTTCAATCAAGAACTGCCACAGGATGTCCGATTTGCCGGCGCCCACTGCCTTGCGCAGCCCGATTTCCCGCGTCCGTTCGGTGACGGAGACCAGCATGATGTTCATGATGCCGATGCCGCCCACTAGCAGCGAGATGGCAGCAATGGCGCCCAGAAAAATGGTCAGCGTGGTGGTAATGCCGGTGACGGTTTCAACCATATCCGATGGATTCCTGACCTGGAAATCATCCGTGTCGCCGGGCTGGATGCGATGGCGTTCTCGCAACACGGCGGAGACGTCTTCTATGGTGGAATCCAGCATGTCCTCTGACTGGACCAATACATTGATGGAAGAGACCACATAGTCTCCCCGCACTGTGTCAACCGTGAACAGGCGGGTCTGAGCTGTGGTCAAGGGGATGAGCACCACATCGTCGTTGTCCATGGGGCCAGTGCTGCCCTTCTCGGCCATGACGCCGATAACCTCGAAGGGAACGTCGTTGAGGCGGATGGTCTCGCCGATGGGGTAGGCGCTGCCCGGGAACAGATCGCTGGCCGGGGTGCTGCCCAACACTGCCACCCGGCCGCGGTGGTCGACGTCATCCTGTTCGATGAAACGACCCACCTTCATATCGTAACTCTGCACGGTCAGGTATTCGGGTGTCACCCCGCTGACGTTGGGGGACGTTTCGATGCCGGCATAGGTGGCAGTGGCCCCCTGTTGGTAGGCAGGCGCCACCGCCTCAATACCGGGGCAGGCCAGCGGATCGGCCAGTGCCTCGGCGTCAGCGGTTGTTAGCTGTTGGGGGTTGGCGGCGTCCCGATTGGTCCAAACGAACAACGTCCTGGTGCCCAGACCCTCCAGCTCGCCGGAAACGTAGGCCGAGAATCCTTCCCCGATGGAGACCAGAGCGATGACCGCCGCCACGCCGATGATGATGCCCAGCATGGTCAGGGCTGCCCGCACTTTGTTGGCGACCAGCCCACGCAAGGCGATGCGGAAGCTCTCAAGTAGCCGGCTCACGATGCCACCTCCTCAAAGGTCCCAGAGGCATCCAGTGCAGCTACCGCCACAGCCTGACCCTTGTCTTCCTCTGACCCCTGGCTGTCGTCTGCCAGGATGCGGTCACCTACCTGCTCAGCCCGTTCCACCAGTCCATCCCGTACCCAGATGATGCGCTGCGCGTGCCGGGCAATGTCCGGGTCGTGGGTTACCAGGATAACCGTGATTCCCCGTTCCCGGTTCAATTGCTGGAAGACAGCCATCACCTCCTTGCCTGACCGGGTGTCGAGGTTGCCGGTAGGCTCGTCGGCCAGGATGATGGCTGGCTCAGAGGCCAACGACCGGGCGACGGCAACCCGCTGCTGCTCACCGCCGGACAGCTCGTTGGGCTGATGATGCAGGCGGTCGCCCAGCCCCACCATCTCCAGTGCCTCAATCGCTCGCTGCCGGCGCTGCCGGCGAGGCACGCCGCCGTAGATCAACGGTATTTCCACGTTAGCCAGAGCTGAGGTGCGGGACAGCAGGTTGTAGGTCTGGAAGACGAAGCCGACCTTGTGGCGGCGGATTGATGTCAAGCCCTGGTCGTTCAGGTCGCTGACGGCAGCACCCTCCAGATAGTACTCGCCTGAGGTAGGTGTGTCCAGGCAGCCCAGCATGTTCATCAGCGTTGATTTGCCTGACCCAGAGGGTCCCATGATGGCCACCATCTCCCCCGGCATTACCTGCATCGATACCCCACGTAGGGCGTGCACCTCAACTTCACCCATCTGGTAGACTTTGGTCAAATCTCGTACGTCAATCACTGGTTCGATCATGATTTCACATTCCTCATACGGGAGCACTCATGCCTATCCATGGCGGTTCCGTCACTACTGGGGTGGACGCATGTCACCGCTACCAGGATGGCCACCACTAGGGGGCCTCATGCCACCGAACAGTCCGCCGCCACCGGATTCCTCAGCCATGGTCTCCTCAGACAGTGGGACAAGCAGCCTGTCTCCTGCCTCCAATCCATCCAGGACTTCGATGGTTGAACCATCACGCAGTCCCAGCGTCACCTCTGTCTTGGCTGGTCGCCCACCGGCTGACAACTTCAGCACGTAAACCTGACCGGTGGTCTCATCAACCTGGATGACCTCGGCGGGAATGACCACCACATCTTCATGGCGCTCCGTTTCGACGTCCACGTTGGCTGTCATGCCCACCACTGCTTCCGGATTCTGCTCTTCCAAAGTGATGGTGACTTCGTAGGTGGTCACGCTGCTGTCATCGGCGATGGGTGCCGGGGCGATGGCGGTTACCTGACCGGGTATGGGCGCGTTGGGCATTGCGTCCAGAACTACAGTAGCCCGTTGGCCCACTTGGACCGCCAGCAGGTCAATCTCATCCACTGGCACGTCGATGTGCAGCTCTGTAAGGTCGGCCAGGTCAATGATACCTGCCAGCTCGAGCCGCTCACCAACGCCCACGTTGACTGCAGTGACGGTACCGTTGAATCGGGCCACCAGCGTGGCACGTTCCAGATCGTTCTCGGCCCGCTGCAATGACAGCCGGGCTGCTTCCACATTGGCCTGGGCCAGGGCGATGTCTTCCTCGGACGGACCTTCCAGAAGATTGTTGAGTGTGGCCTGTGCCTGGGCTATCTGAGCCTCGGCGGCACGCAGCTCCTCAGCGCTCGGGCTGTCGATCAGGTCGTTGAGCGTGGCCTGGGCCTGGGCTATCTGGGCTTCAGCGGCACGCAGTTCCTCGTCACCGGGGTCCTCGACGGCCAATCGATAGCTGGCCAGAGCAGACTCGTAGGCGATGGTGGCCTGTTCCAGGGCAGCTGCTTGGGGCGATTCCCCCACAGTGTCAGCGTAGGCCACCTTGTCATAGTCCCGCTGCGCTTGCTTCAGATCTATCTCAGCCGTGCGCAGGTTGGCGGCAGCCACGGTGACTTCTTCCTCGCTGCTGCCTTCCAACAGGGCCTGGTAGCTGGCCTGAGCGCTGTCCAGGGCGGCCTGGGCACTGGCGATATCGTCCTCGCTGCTGCCTTCCAATAGGTCCTGGTAGCTGGCCTGAGCGCTGCCCAAGGCGGCCTGGGCACTGGTGATGTCGTCCTCGTCAGCCTCCTCTCTGGCCTGCACCAGCTGCGTTTCCGCCTTCTCCAGGTCTATCCGTGCCTGGGAAACAGCCAGTTCCAGATCGGATGTGTCCAGCTGGGCCAACTCATCGCCGGCCTGAACGACGTCGCCTCGCTCCACCATCACTTCGGCCACGGTGCCGTTGATCTCAAAGCTGAGTGAGGCATCTTCCCGTGGTTCCAGACTGCCGGTGGCTTTGATGGAGGAGATGATGGTTCCCAGCTCGACCGTCACTGTCTCCAGATCCGCCGCTCCTGGTGGACCCGCCTGCTGCCTAGGGCTTATCATTCTGAACCCCACCAGTCCTCCTGCTATCAGCACCAAAACAACTATAGCGATGACAATGGCACGTTTCATGGTTCCGGTCTCCGTTCTCCTGAATTCAGGTTGTCCGTTGGGCAGTTGAGCAGCCAAGAAGGCCATCAGACCTCCCGCGATGGCCTTCCATAGTGACACTGTGCAGGCAGTCAGCCTGTACCCATTATACTACGTGATTGTGGAGAGGTTATGGAGAACCACGGCAGGAGTAGTGAAGTTATTTGGGAAAAAGAGCAAATGTGATATAATCTGTGGCGTAGTATGGTGTCGTGCTTTTGTGCGGTCGATCGAGACCGTGGCGATTGGAGATAAGGTGTTTAGCTGAGTATGGCGATCAGACAGATCTACCTGGCGAGTGACCCCCGCCTGCGGCAGAAATCGAAACCGGTCAGGCAGTTCGGCCCGGACCTCAAGGTGTTGGCCGACGACATGCTGGAGTCCATGATCGCGGGCAATGGCATCGGCCTGGCAGCGCCCCAAATCGGACTGCTTCAAAGGTTGCTTGTGGCCCAGCTGCCCGAAGACGAGGATGACCCGCAAAGCGGCAAGGG
>JAUVRU010000044.1 GCA_030597485.1 Anaerolineae bacterium | reverse complement strand
GAACGCCAGTCGTTCGCACAGCGAGTCCGCACTCAGGTTGATCCGGGATCTCTGGCGGACATGTTTCACGTCCCTGAAAGGTAGGAGGAGTTGTGGAGACCAAGGTGTTGGTGGTGGAGGATGATCCCACCCTGTTGGAGACGCTGGAATACAATCTAGCACGGCAGGGCCACGGGGTGTGTATGGCGGCTGACGGTCTGGTTGCCTTGGAAGTCGCTCGTCGTGAGCATCCGGATCTCATCGTGCTGGACATCATGCTGCCCTCCCTGGACGGCATCGAAGTTTGCCGCATCCTGCGCAGGGAGACGAACGTGCCCATCCTGATGCTGACCGCTCGTGTTGACGAGATAGACAAAGTCGTGGGGCTTGAGGTGGGCGCCGATGACTATCTGACCAAGCCCTTCAGCATGCGCGAGCTGCTGGCCCGGGTCAAGGCCCTGTTACGCCGTGAGCGGCTCATCCGGGAGGAAGTGGCGGCCGAGAATGGTGCCAAGCCGGAAGATGCTTCCAAGGACATCCTGACGTTTGATGACTTGACCATGGATCTGGCCCGCCATGAGGTATCGCTCGCGCAGACTCTGCTGCGCCTGAAGCCGAAAGAGTTTGACCTACTTGTCTTCCTGGCTCGCCATCGGGGCATCGTGCTCTCGCGCGATCTGATCTTGGAGCGGGTATGGGACTGGGAGTATGACGGCGGCAGCCGCACGGTTGACGTGCACGTGCGGTGGCTGCGAGAGAAAATTGAGCGCGACCCGGCCCACCCGAGCCGCATTGTGACAGTGCGAGGTATCGGCTACCGTTTCGAGGGATGATCGATGTCAGACAAGCTGGGCTGGCGCATTACTGCTCACTTCGCGGCCTTTGTGGCGTTGGTGATGCTGGCTCTGACCTTCTATTTGCCAGGCCGTCAGCGGGCGGTGGAAACCGCTGATCTGCAATCCCGATTGGCAGCCGAGGCCCAGCTGCTGTCCCAAATCCTGGCATCCCACGGGGAGTCGCCTGTTGGGCTGGATGCGTTGACCCAGCAATGGGCGGTCCATCTGGGAGCACAGGTCACCGTGATCGCGGCGGACGGCGCCGTGCTGGCCCAGTTGCCCGCTGTCCATGGCATGGGAGAGGATCTGTCGTTTCGCCCCGAGGTGGCAGGGGCACTGGCCACCGGGCAAGGCGTCGCCATTGACTCTGATCCCATATCGGGCGAAGAGACGATGTATGTCGCCACCCTGGGAATGAGCGACGACCAGGAGCCCAAGATCGTGCGCCTGGCGTTGTCGCTCAAACCGGTGATTGACCATCAGAATCAGCTGCGTCTGACGCTGGTGGCAGCTACTTCACTGGCCGTACTGTTGGCGGTGGCGACAGGCATACCCATTGCCCGGCATATCACCCAATCCGTGAGTCGTTTGTTGGGGGCGACCCGGCGCCTTGCCGCCGGTGATCTGGCTGCCCGGGTGATACCTACCAGGCATGACGAACTGGGTCGGCTCATGCACGCTTTCAATGAGATGGCCGACCGGTTTCAGGAACATGCCACCGCAATGGCCAGGGAGCGGGATGAGCAGGATGCCTTGTTGGAATACATGGCCGATGGCGTGATAAACGTTGATGGAGCCGGTCATGTCCAGCTGATCAATCAAGCCGCAATCCGACTTCTGGGACTGGATGAGGCCAACGTTACCGGGCAGTCCCTCGCGCAGGTGGTACGTGATCATCACCTCATCGAAGTGGGGCAGATGTGCCGCCAACAGGGTCAGCAACAGGAGACATCTCTGGAAATCGGCCACCTTGGGTTGTTCCTGCGCGTGATTGTGACTCCCCTCAACGAGCGAGACAATCCCAGGTGCCTGTTCATTCTCCAGGATTTGACGCGTGTCCGACACCTGGAGACTGTACGCCGTGATTTTGTCAGCAACATATCCCACGAACTGCGTACGCCTCTGGCCTCATTGAAGGCTCTGGCGGACACGCTCAGGGACGGCGCGTTGGACGACCCACCGGCCGCTCAGCGTTTCCTGGATCGTATCGATACTGAAGTAGATGATATGACGCAGATAGTCCAAGAGCTGCTCGAACTGTCGCGTGCTGAGTCAGGGCAGGTGCCATTGAAGCTGGTTGGTACCGAGGTGGCTGATCTGCTCGTTCCGCCTGTGGAGCGGCTTCAGGCGCAGGCAGAACGGGCCGGGCTAGCCCTGACCATTCGGCTTCCCCCTCTCGTGCCTCTGGTGTTGGCCGACGCTGAGCGAGTTCAGCAAGTGGTCGCCAATCTGGCACACAACGCTATTAAGTTCACACCGCCAGGCGGCAGTATCTCTGTTAGCGCCCAGGCCGCGGCCGACGAAGTGATCATCTCGGTGCAGGACACCGGAGTGGGCATTGCGGCCGATGACCTGCCTCGCATCTTTGAACGTTTCTACAAGGCAGATCGGGCTCGCAGTGGGGGGGGGACCGGTCTGGGACTGGCTATCGCCCGGCATATCATCCAGGCTCACGGTGGCCGCATTTGGGCGGAGAGCGTAGAAGGAGGAGGGTGTGCTTTCTATTTCACGCTGCCAACTGCTGATAGGGCGGCCACCGGCTCTCTGCCTCAGGCGTCATAGCGCCAGCGTCGCCATAATCTCTTGTAGACGCGCCCCGGCCACTGAGTAGGAGAAATGCTCCAACGCCAGGGCAAAGTTGCGTTCCACCATCGCCTGGCGCTCCTCGGCATCATCCAGCAGGCGGCGCACGCGGGCAACCGCCTCATCCGTGACCTCTCCCTCGATCTCGACAAAATTGAATCCCATCGGCCCGATGTCAGCTGTGTAGACCGGGTAGCGGTTCACAAGAGCCGGTAGCCGGAAGTAGATGGTCTCCAGGAGGGCGTTCCCGAACCCTGCAATCAAGCTGGGAGAGGTGACGAAGTCCGCGTGCAAATAAGCGTCTGCCAGGCTGTAGGCCTTGGCACCGTCAGGGGCCACGCGGCGGGCGACGTCAAACCTGTCAGCGACGTAGCGGAGATCCACCCCCGCCCGTTTCGCCATGTCTTGCAGCTGATAGAGATAGCCCATCCCCTCGTCACCGGCGTGATGGGTGATGACTAATTTGCAGCCAGGATCACCCAGTCGCCGCACTGTCTCGATGGCAAGTTCGATCCCCTTCCGGGGCACAACGCGGGTGGGTTGGAGAATCAAGCGGTCGTCTGGCGTCAACTCGATCACCCGTCTCAAGTCGCCGCTGAAAGAGTCAGGGGCTGGTGGTGGGGTCTCGAAGTCGTGGACGTTGGGCAGAAGCCAGGCGGATATGCCCCGTCGCCGGAGCAATGACTCTTGAGCCAGGCTGCTGATGACAACGTGGCGAACGGAGGGCAAATCAGGGGGAAAGCAGCGATCCAGGATATCAGGAACCACAGTGGTGGCAAACCGGGCCCGCTCCCAGTAGAGGTCATGGTGATGGGCAATGGTAGGGATCCCTGTCTCGGCGATGAACTCAGTCAACGCCACCCCCAGGGGGATGTGCATTGGTATGGCGAGCGCATTCTGGGGGAACAGAATGTCAATGGCAAAACGATCAACGAAAGTTGCCAGCGCCGCCTTCAGTTCGTCGGCTGCTGGCTTGATGTGCTCACGAAGATCTCCAAGGTCGGGCGCTGCCCCAGGCTGGCGGCGGGGGGGAAAGGCCTTCCTCTGGATGCGCTTGGTCTCGGGATGGGCGAAGTGCATCTCGGGCACCACCATACCAGGAGGTGAGGTGGGGTCCAGCTCGCCGGCGCAGTAGAAGGGCTGGTGCCCTATGCGACGCAGGATGGTCACCAGCTTGGCGGTCTCCAGGGAGACGCCGTCAGTGCCGGCCAGACGGGTGGAGACGAAGCCGATGTTCATCGCCCGTCTATCTCATATGGGGAGCTTTGTCCTATCAACCACAGCGCCTGGTAAGGGGCCAGGCGCAAGGTTAGATTCCCGGGGGCGTCCACCACGTAGAGGGTTCCGGTGAGAAGATCCTGTGTGTGACCGGGGTGAGGGAAAGGAAGCGGGGCCAGGTCAATTCGACAGGGCTGCTCACGGGGGGAGCTGTTGTGCACACACAGGAGCGACTCGCTCTCGTCCGGTGGCGTGCGCAGCACCACAAAGAGGCGGGGGTGGACTGCGATGACCTGCTGCGCTGCATTGGGGTGGAACGCTCGCCGACCGGCACGTATCCTGATGAGATGCAGGTAACGGTAGGACCGCTTGTGGCGCAGGGAGGTGGGATCTGCAAGTTCCTGTTCCAGTGGGCCGCGCCGGCATTTCTCCCGGTTGATGGACCGGTACTGGCCAGTCTGTTCCACGCCAGCGTGATAACTGCGAGAGCCGAACAGGCTATGAACATAAATCCCAGGCACGCCGGCAAGGCTGAGCAGGATGGCCTGGGAGACCAAGAAGCGTTGTATCTGCAGATCCAGCGACTCCGCATTGTAGGGATTGGATAGGGCATCGAAATAGGAGATATTCAGTTCGTATACGGTCTGGCTGCCGTCCGCTTCGGTCTTATGGGACACGCGCCCGCCGTGGGCCAGGGTGCGCTCCACCATAGCCTGGACCTGGGCCGGGCTGAGGATTCCTTCGACCGGGCGCACGCCGATGCCGTCGTGAGAGGCCAGGAAGTTGAAGAAGGTAGTACCATCCGCCGGCAGGCTCAATTTGGAAACCCACTCAGAGAGGTGGGAAGCGTCCCCTGAGTGAAGGGTGTGTAGCATCAGCGGAGGGAGTGTGAACTGATAGACCATCTGTGCCTCGTCCGAGCCGTCGCCGAAATAGGAGATATTCTCCTGGTGGGGGACGTTGGCCTCGGTGATGAGTATCACGTGGGGGGCAACCGCGTCCAGAATACACCGAAAGAGCTTGACCACCTGGTGTGTCTCTTGCAGGTGTATGGAAGGGGTGCCGATCTTCTTCCACAGATAAGGGATGGCGTCCAGACGGATGTACCTGGCCCCTTTTTCGACATACAGCAGCAGAATCTCGATGATCTCCAGCAGCACCTCCGGGTTTTGAGAGTTAAGATCGATCTGATCCGCGCTGAAGGTGGTCCACACCAGTCGGTCGCCGTGGACTGTCGCCACCGGGGTCAGAAGGGGCGCAGTTCTGGGGCGCACAACTTGTGACAGGTCGATCCCTTCGTCAACGGTGCTGAAGTAATCTGCATACCGAGGATTGCCGCTGAGATACTCTTGGAACCAGCGACTCTGCGCCGACGTATGGTTGATGACGGCGTCGAACATGAGGCCGAAGTTCTTGCCCAGCCGTTTGATGTCCGCCCATGTGCCCAGCTTGGGATTGACGGTCGTGTAGTCCATGATGGAGAAGCCATCGTCGGAGGAGTAGGGAAAGAAGGGCAAGATATGCAAACCGGATATGATCCCTTTGACATGCGCCTCAAGCACCTCGGCCAGCGTCTGCAGCGGTGGCTTGCCCGGTTCCGTCACCTGGTCTCCGTAGGTGATGAGGATGACATCCCGTTCCGTCAGGCCATCGTCGGTACCAGACTGCGCCTTGTCCCTGCTGAATTGGGGGTTTCGCTGCTGATACTGGTCCAGGATGAGCCGCAGTCGTCTGAGCAACGTTGGCACCCGCTCCGGGCCATAAAGAAACGTCAGGTGCCTGGCAAAAACATCCTCTGGATCAGCTGCCCGTTGGGAATGTCGGTTATCCACCGGCTATCTCGCCTCGTTTTCCCTGGGGGTACGTTGCTCCGTTCGCTCGCCTTCTGCCACATTCCTAGCCTACCGTCCCTGCGAGCCAACCTACCCTTTGACGCTACCAGCGGTGAGGCCTTCCTCCAGAAACCGTTGCAGAGCCAGGAACAGTACCACGACCGGTATCGTCATGATAGTAGATGCGGCCATGACGACGTGCGGGCGCGGGGTGGGGTCATTGTATATCGTGTTGATTTTGATCGGCATGGTGAACATGTCTCGGCTGTTCAAGAAAACGAGGGCGTAGAGGAACTCGTTCCAGGCGATCATAAACGTGTAGATTGCGACCGAGACCAGGGCCGGGATGGCCAGCGGCAGCGTGATGCGCCAGATAATGCTGATACGACTACAACCATCGATCAGGCCGGCTTGCTCGATCTCGACCGGTATGGTGCGGAAATAGTTGGACAGCATGTAGAGCGCTACCGGAAGCGTCTGGGCCAGATAGGTGAAGACCAGTACCACAAGATTGTCCTGGACGTCAAATCCGATACTGGCACCGATTCGGGACACCATTGCAAACAGCGGGATGATGAGCAGGATGCCAGGGAACAGGTAGACGATCAAGATGCTGTTCAGTATCATTCCCCGTCCCCCAAACTTGAGCCTGGCCACCGCGTATGCCCCCAACGTGGACAAGATCACCGCGATGAGAGCAGTGGGAACTGCGATCTTTATGGTGTTGATGATGTTGACGCCGAAGTTCCAGAAGCTGGGATTGCTGGGATCAAACAGCTCCAGATAGGCGTCCAGCCTCAAAGCACTGGGGATGTAGACGGGCTCCCGGCCACCGATCTCAGCGTAGGTCTTGAAGGAGGAACTCACCATCCAATAGAATGGGAACAGGATGCTGGTCAGGAAGAACGTCATAGCCAGCGCGAAGATGAAGCGAGGCCAGGTGATCCACCGAGCCAGGCGGTCAATCAGATTCAGACGCTCGTCTCTGGAAGGATAGGCAGAGTCTTGCGCAGTCATAGTCGCCCCCTCTACTCGTCAGTGCCTTTCATAATAGTGTTGGCGTATATCAACAGGAACACCACCAGGATGACCAGCAGGATCATCGCAGTGGCCGCCCCCTTGCCGAAGTCGAACGATTTGAAACTGAACTGGTATGTGAGCACCGGAAGCTCGTTGGTGCCGAATCCGCCGCCGGTCAACAGGAAAATATCGTCAAACTTGTTGAACGTCCAGATGAGGCGGAGCAGGAAAAGAGCACCCAGCACGTAACGTAGCTCCGGCAGCGTCACGTGGAGGAATTTGTGCCAGGTGTTGGCGCCGTCCACGTCGGCGGCTTCGTACAGTGTTTTGTCCACCGCCTGCAGACGAGCCAGAATCATCAACATGGCGAACGGGAAGTATCGCCAGGCTTCGAAGATGATCACGATCAGCAGTGCCAGACCTCGTGTTGCCAGGTAAGCTATGGGCAGGTCGATGGCCCCCAATTTCAGTAGAATGTCGTTGAGGACACCAGAGGGACGTGGATCCAGGATCCAGCGCCAGACAAAGGCCACGCTGACGATAGGTGCCACATAGGGAATCAAGAAGACGGCCCGCGCCAACCCTCGGCCGCGAAAAGGGCGATTGAGGAGTAGCGAAGCGATCAGGCCAACAAGCAGCGTCAGGGACGTGGCGGTGAACGAATACACGATGCTGGTGACCGCCGCCCCCCAGCTGTGAAACCCCTGCCATTTGAATGCGAAGTCGTTGAACACCCGGCGGTATTTCTCCAGGCCCACGAAGGGCGCATGGAAGACGTCGTGCAGGTTACCGAGGGTGACATGAGCGAAACTGATCCATATGCTGAATATCGCCGGGAAGATGATTAGTCCAAATACAATCAAGGCTGTGGGTGCGATCAGAACCCAGGCCAGGCGGGCTTCGCGGGCTTCCAGTGAATGCCAACGCCGTCGGCTGACGGGTGGACGTAGACGTGGATCTTTGGCTGCAACACTCATTGCTCTTGCCTCCCAGTGTGTGGATGGAAGGGGCAGCTGGCTATTACGGCCGGCGGGGCTGGTAACAGCTCGGTGTCAGGACCCGGGACAAGCAGGGGTGCAGCTGGGAGCGCAGATGTTTTTCTGCGCCCCCAGCTAGCGTGGTACGTCTACTCTTCTGCCTGGCGTTCAGCCAGCATGGTCTCAACTTGCTCCTGGAGCCACTCGGCCGCCGTTTCGGGCGTCATGGTCCCCTCCAGGGCAATGTTGCTGATGGCCTGCGGGATCAGCAGTCGACCCTCAATGTCACCCACCACAGCCCGCAGCGTGGTGTCGTAGTCGGGGCGGAAGAGCCATCGCTGCATGGACTCGAAACCACCGGCGATCTGGGCCATTGTGTCATCCGAGTAGTACTCGAAGAATGGGCTCAGACCGGACCATCCGTCCACGGCGCTCTCCAGCACGGGCACCTTGCCAAATGGGGCCAGCGCCAGGATATCGATGTATCCCTCGGTCAGGAAGTACTCGACCACCTTCTGCGCCTCGGGGCTGGCACCTTTCATGATGCCCAGCGTCACCAACTGACCGTAGCTGGCAGAGCCGTTCGGTCCGACCATATCAGAGGCGAACCCGGTCTTGAGCGCCAGGTCCTCCACGTCGATCTGGACCTTGTCGCCGCTCTCCATGCCGGAGCCTTCTACCAGATCGTCCATGATGTAGGTGCTGTAGAACAGCATGCCGGATTGGTCGAGCTCGTAGCTCTCACGCGCACCCCGCCAGTACTGGGGGCCGGGCATGGCGCAGCGCTGCAGCTCTGTGTAGAACTTCAAGGCCTCGATCATTTCCGGTGTGTCCATAGTCACGTTGCCGTTCTCGTCGAATGGCCAGGCATCGTTGGAGATAGCGACTTGCTCAAAGACCTGGTGCGGGTAGTTCTGCCCCGGGTCCGTGCCCAGTGCGAGGGCGTACAACATGTTGCCCGTCCCCGGAATCTTGTCACAGGCAGCGTTGATGTCATCCCAGCTCACCGGCGCGCTGAGACCTGCCTCCTCGAACACATCAGTTCGGTACCAGATGGCCTGTATCCAGCCGTCGAAGGGCACAGCAGCCCGCTTGCCTGTGGCCGGGTTGGTGACGATCGCCGGCGGGCCGGATCGGAAGTCATCCTCTCCGATGCTGGCAATGACGGCCTCGGCGGCGTCCTCATCCAGGATGCCGTCAGCGGCGAAACTGGCAACGCGCTCGATCCCCATGCGGACGATGTCTGGCGGGCGATTGGCTGCCAGCGCTGTTGCGATCCGTTGCGACACGCCAGCTTCCTCAATCGGGACGATGCGCACCTCAATGTCGGGATTCTCGGCCATAAACCGGGCCGCGACAGCTTCGTACACATCCACACGGTCTTCCTCATTGTCGGTGGACCAAAACTCGACGACGGTCTTCTCGACCGGTACGGCCGTCACCTCCACTTCCACCTGAACCTCTTTGGTGACAATGACTTCCTTTTCCACCTCTTTCTCGACGATGACGGTCTCGACTATCTTCTCTGGGGTGGGCGTGGGCGCGGCGCACGCCGTCACCAACGCGGATAGCAACGTCACGATCAATACCATGCTGATTGGCAACAATCTGCTCTT
>JAUVRU010000085.1 GCA_030597485.1 Anaerolineae bacterium | reverse complement strand
TGGCACGCATGGATGCCTCCTACAGCGCGGCTTTTGACCGGGCGGAGATCAAACAACACGCAGTCCTGGCCGGGCAACTGGACCCCGACAACCTGGTTGAGGTGAGAGCAGTCCCGGTTGAAGACGGGCTTTGGCAGGTCACCATCGTGGCCTATGACTACCCGGGCGAGCTGTCGCTGATCTGTGGCTTGTTGTTTATTCATGGCTTCAGCATCCTGGATGGACACGTCTTTACCTATGAGCCGCTGGCGGAGCCGGCCCGGTCCCGCCGTCGGGGTCGCCCGTCGCGTCGGTTGGCTCAAGCCGATGCCCGGCAGAAAATCGTGGATGTCTTCACCGTGCAGCCGGTGCGGGGTGAGGTCTCGGCCAACCTGTGGTCACGCTACCGGGACGACCTGGCCGAACTGCTGGGCCTGATGCACGCAGGAGAGCGTCGCCAGGCCCGGGGCGAGCTGGCCAAGCGGGTGGCAGTGGTCATGGGGGCCATGCGGGGGACGGCGACGACGCTTTACCCGGTGGACATCGAGATCGACAACACCCTTTCCGACCGATACACCGTGTTGAAAATCGACGCGCCCGATACGGTCGGCTTCCTCTATGAGTTTTCCAACGCGCTGGCAATCAACCACGTCTACATCGCCCAGATGACGGTCGACTCGACCGGCAACCGGGTGGAGGACACGCTGTACGTCACCGACGAGCGGGGGCAGAAGATCACGGCACCGGAGAAACAAAGGGAATTGCGGGCCGCCACCGTCCTGATCAAACATTTCACCCACCTGCTGCCCTTGTCTCCCGATCCCGAAACGGCGCTGCTGCACTTTCGCGAGTTCCTGGGCAAACTGTTCGCCCGTCCTGACTGGCCGGATGAACTGGCTTCGCTGGAACGACACCAGGTGTTGGATGCGCTGGCCCGCCTGCTGGGCGTCAGCGAGTTTCTGTGGGACGACTTTCTGCGCATGCAGTATGCCAACCTGATTCCCGTCGTGCGCGATGTGGACGAACTGGCCACCGGCAAATCGAAGGAGGAATTGCGGACGGCGCTGGGGGCGGCCCTGGCGGCGGCCCCGGACGGTGCGGCCCGGCGTGACGCGCTTAACGCTTTCAAGGACCGGGAGATGTTCCGGGTGGACATGCGGCATATCCTGGGCCACATTGCCGAGTTCGGGCAATTCTCGGCCGAGCTGACCGATCTGGCTGAGGTGGTGGTGGAAGCGGCCTATCGCCTGTGCCAGGAAGAGCTGCAGGCCCGCTACGGCCTTCCCATGCTGGCAGATGGCAACCCCTGCACCATGAGTGTCTGTGCCCTGGGCAAATGCGGTGGGCGTGAGCTGGGATTCGCGTCGGACGTCGAGCTGATGTTCATATTCGCCGGCAATGGGGAGACGGCTGGCCCCGACGTGATCACAAATGCGGAGTTCTATGAGAGATTGGTGCAGGCCTTCATTGCAGCCATCCGGGCCAAGCGCGAGGGTGTCTTTGAGGTGGATTTGCAGTTGCGCCCCTACGGCCAGGCGGGCAGCATGGCTGTCTCGCTTGAGGCTTTTCGCCGCTATTTCGCTCCCGAAGGGGAGGCGTGGGCTTACGAGCGCCAGGCGCTGGTCAGACTGCGCCCCATCGCCGGCGACGTCCAGCTGGGAGAGGAGATCGTGGCCCTGCGCAACGCTTTCGTCTATGGTGGCGAGCCGTTCGATGTGGCCGCCATGCGCGCCATGCGCGAGCGGCAGATCAGGCATCTGGTGACTGGCGGCACCCTGAACGCCAAACACAGCCCGGGCGGCCTGGTGGATGTCGAGTACATCGTGCAGGGCCTGCAAATCAACCATGGGCACGATCATCCCTCCCTGCGCAGGACCAACACCGGCCAGGCCATGGCTGCCCTGGCAGACGCTGGCATTCTGGAGGCTGAGGACCACGTGCAGCTCCGCGAGGCGCTCATATTCCTCCGGCGGCTGATCAACGCCTTGCGCATGGTACGGGGCAGCGCCAAAGACCTGACGGTGCCACCGGCCGAGAGCGAGGAGTTCTCGTTCCTGGCCCGCCGTTTGGGCTATGCCGGTCAGCTGGACAGGCTGCGGGAGGACCTGACCCGCCATACCAGCCGGGTCCAGGAACTCAGCCGGCGGTTGCTGCGCCAGGCATAGGGACGTGCCTGGATAGATTCACATAGAATTGACTTCTTGCAACTTCTTTGGTATAGTGCCGCCCATCTTGTTGCTAAACTCATCACCTGTGACAAGGCTGTTTCGCCAACCCGTGTCCGAGTTGAGACATCCCCTTCGAGGATGATGGATGCCGACTGAGAGGCCGCTGTGGCCCGTGTCGGTACTCGACGCAGAGACCACCTGCGCGTGACTGTGCGCAGCGTGGTCTTTCTCAATATGTTGCTGAGCATTCGCGGATGTAGCAGTTGACAGGATTCCCCGGTTTCTGGGAAGGAGCTCATGAATGCATGACCGCCCCACCGGCTTGCCTGCCAGGCAGGGTCTCTATGACCCTCAGTTCGAGCACGACGCCTGCGGCATAGGGTTTGTGGTCAACATCAAAGGGGAGAAATCAAACCAGATTGTCCGCCAGGCGCTGACGGTTCTCCAGAATCTGGCCCATCGGGGCGCCAGTGGCAGCGAGCCCGATACCGGTGACGGGGCCGGCATTCTGTTTCAGATGCCCCACACCTTCCTGAAGAAGAGATGTGCTGAGGTCGGCATCCTGTTACCCCCGCCCGGCGAATACGGCGTGGGAATGATTTACCTGTGCCCCGACGAACAAGCGCGCCGGGAACGAGAGTGCGAAGGGATCTTCGAGAAGGCCGTCAGAGAGGGAGGGCAACACCTGATCGGCTGGCGCACGGTCCCCATTGATCCCAGCTCGCTGGGGGCGACGGCCAGATCGACGCAACCGTTCGTGCGCCAGGTTTTCGTGGGGCGTGATCCCAGGATCACGGATGACATGGACTTTGAGCGCAAGCTCTATGTCATCCGCAAGCGCGCCGAGAACGGTATTCGCCAGAGACGCTTCGAGAACGCCATGGGATGCACCGGGCTGGGATTTGGCGCCCATTTTTACGTGTCCAGCCTATCGCATAGGACAATCGTATACAAGGGAATGCTCACGCCGGAGCAGCTCGAGGCATTCTACCCGGACCTGGCAGACCCGACCATTGAAAGCGCGCTGGCGCTGGTCCATTCGCGCTTCAGCACCAATACCTTCCCCAGCTGGAATCGGGCTCATCCCTATCGGTATCTGATCCACAACGGCGAGATCAACACGCTGCGGGGCAACATCAACTGGGTGCACGCCGGACAGGCGATGTTCGAGGCTTCCCTCTTTGGGGACGACCTGTCCACCATCTTTCCGGTCATCGATCCTGACGGAAGCGACTCGGCCATGTTTGATAATTACCTGGAGTTTCTGGTGTTGGCCGGTCGTTCACTGCCGCACGCCGTCATGATGATGATCCCCGAACCCTGGTCGAACCACGAGAGCATGAGCCCGGAGAAGCAGGCATTCTACGAGTATCACAGCACGCTCATGGAGCCCTGGGACGGGCCGGCCTCCATCGCCTTCACCGATGGGATCAGGGTGGGAGCGGTGCTTGACCGCAATGGCCTGCGACCGTCCCGATACTACGTTACCAGGGACGACCTGGTGATTATGGCTTCGGAGGTCGGCGTGCTGGATGTGCCCCCAGACCAGGTGCTCCACAAGGGCCGCCTCGAGCCGGGCCGTATGTTGCTGATCGACACCGAAGCGGGGCGGATTGTCAGTGATGAGGAGCTCAAGCACCAGATCGCTGGGGAGCGCCCCTACCGCCAGTGGCTGGATGAACATATGGTGAGACTCGAAGACCTGCCGGCCGCATCACCCACCGAGTGGCCCAGGCCTGACCACGAAGCCGTCACCCGGTTCCAGCAGGCGTTTGGATATACCTACGAGGACTTGCGCCTGGTGTTGGCCCCCATGGCGCTGAATGGTGTGGAGGCCATCGGCTCGATGGGCACCGGCACCCCGCTGGCGGTGCTTTCCGAGAGGCCGCAGATGCTCTACAACTACTTCAAGCAGCTCTTCGCCCAGGTCACCAACCCACCCCTGGACGCCATTCGCGAAGAGCTGGTGACCGACACCACCGTCATGATGGGCACGGAGCAGAATTTGCTTGAGCCGGTGCCGGAGAGCTGTCGTCAGATAAAGCTGGATACGCCCATCCTGACCAATGAGCAGTTGGCAAAGTTGCGCCACATCGACCGGACCGGCTTCAAGTCCCGGACGTTGCCGATTCTGTTCCAGGTGGACGAGGGCGGCCCAGCGCTGGAACGGGCGATGGAGCAGCTGTGTCAGGCGGCCAGCGCGGCCATCTCCAACGGCGTCAACATCCTGATCTTGTCTGACCGGGGCATTGACCGTGAGACCGCAGCCATTCCCGCTCTCCTGGCGGTGTCAGGCCTCCACCATCACCTGATTCGCCAGGGCACGCGCACCCGGGTGAGCCTGGTGCTTGAGTCGGGCGAGCCTCGCGAGGTACATCATTTTGCCACCCTGATCGGCTACGGTATCTCGGCGGTCAATCCCTATCTGGTCTACGAGACCCTGGACGACATGATCCGGGAGGGCATTCTCGCCGGGATCGACCGGGAGAGGGCAGACAGCAACACCGTCAAAGCTCTGGTGAAGGGCGTGGTCAAGGTGGCCTCAAAGATGGGCATCTCCACCCTCCAAAGCTACTGCGGGGCCCAGATCTTTGAGGCGGTTGGCTTGAACCAGGACGTGATAAGCCAGTACTTCACGTGGACCTCGTCACGGATTGGCGGTGTTGGCATCGACACCATTGCCCGCGAAGTCCAGATGCGACACCAGCCCGCCTTTGGGCTCGGTCAACCTCACGACCGTACCCTGGACACCGGGGGTGAATACCAGTGGCGCCACGAGGGCGAGCATCATCTGTTCAATCCTCAGACGGTGCACAGACTCCAACACGCCTGCCGTACGGATGATTACGGCCTATACAAGGAATACGCTGAGCTGATCAACGATCAGTTCCACCAGCTGGGCACACTTCGGGGACTGCTGGAGTTGAGATTTGACTCGGACCCGGTTCCGCTGGATGAGGTACAATCGGTCGAGTCCATCTGCAAGCGGTTCAAGACTGGGGCTATGTCCTACGGTTCCATCAGCCAGGAAGCACACGAGAGCCTGGCGATTGCCATGAACCGGCTGGGCAGCAAGAGCAACACGGGCGAAGGCGGTGAGGATCCTGCCCGGTACCAGCCAGATGCCAGCGGGGATTCGCGCAGCAGTGCCATCAAACAGGTGGCTTCGGGGCGGTTCGGCGTCACCAGCGAGTATCTGGTCAACGCCCAGGAGATCCAGATCAAGATGGCCCAGGGCGCGCAACCGGGCGAGGGCGGTCAGCTGCCGGGCTCCAAGGTCTACCCCTGGATCGCCGAAGTGCGACACTCCACACCCGGGGTGGGGCTGATCTCACCTCCGCCTCACCACGATATCTACTCCATCGAAGACCTGGCCGAGCTGATCCACGATCTGAAGAACGCCAATTCCCAGGCTCGGATTAGCGTGAAGCTGGTCTCGGAGGTGGGCGTGGGCACTATTGCCGCTGGCGTTGCCAAAGGGCACGCCGACGTGGTTCTCATCAGCGGCCACGACGGCGGCACCGGTGCTTCGCCTCTGTCCAGCATCAAACACACCGGACTGCCGTGGGAGCTGGGCTTGGCTGAGACTCACCAGACGCTGGTCCTGAACAACCTGCGCAGCCGAATCGTGGTGGAAACCGACGGCCAGCTGAAGACTGGTCGAGACGTCGTCATCGCTGCGCTGCTGGGGGCGGAGGAGTTCGGTTTCGCCACCACCGCCCTGGTTGCCCTGGGGTGCATGCTGATGCGGGTCTGCCATCTGAACACCTGCCCGGCAGGCATCGCCACCCAGAACCCCGAGTTGCGCAAGAATTTCACCGGTGATCCGGCCCACGTGGTGAACCTACTGCGCTTCATCGCCCAGGAGACGCGCGAGTTGATGGCAGAACTTGGCTTCCGAACGGTCAACGAGATGGTGGGACGGACCGATAAGCTGCAAGTCAGAAAGGCCGTGGACCATTGGAAGGCGAAGGGGCTGGACTTTTCACAGCTCCTTCACCAGATCGATGCGCCGCCCGAAGTTGGACGATACTGCCAGATTCGCCAGGATCACGGGCTTGACCAGGCGCTCGACAACCGGGTGTTATCGGATCTCTGCCAGCCGGCTCTGGAGAAGAGCCTGCCGGTAGCAGCTACGCTTCCCATCCGCAACACCGACCGGGTGGTGGGCACCATCCTTGGCAGCGCGGTGACCCGGCGCTACGGCGCGGAGGGGCTGCCGGAGGACACCATTCGCCTGCACTTCCAGGGGGCGGCCGGCCAGAGCTTCGGCGCCTTCATTCCCCCCGGTCTCACCCTCATCCTCGAAGGGGATTCCAACGACTACATTGGCAAGGGACTCTCGGGAGGCAAGATTGTCGTCTATCCACCGCAAGGCTCCACCTTCGTGCCCGAGGAGAACATCATTATCGGCAACGTTGCCTTCTACGGCGCAACCGGTGGGGAAGCGTATATCCGGGGCGTGGCCGGTGAACGGTTCTGTGTCAGAAACAGCGGCGTTGGTGCTGTCGTCGAGGGCGTGGGGGATCACGGTTGCGAGTACATGACTGGGGGGCGCGTGGTTGTGCTGGGCCAGACCGGGCGCAACTTCGCCGCCGGCATGTCGGGCGGCATTGCCTACGTGTTGGACGAGGCCGGGGACTTCCACCATCGTTGCAACCAGGCAATGGTAGACCTGGAGAGGTTGGTGGAGGAGTGGGAGATCGACCAGGTGGAACGTTTGATCCAGCGACATGCCGAGTACACCGCCAGCCAGCTGGCGCAGCGAGTGTTGTCCCACTGGCAGGCTATGGTCCCTAGGTTCGTCAAGGTCATGCCCAGGGACTACAGACGGGTGCTTGAGGCCTTCAAGCAGGTCGAGGCAGCCGGCGTCAGCGGGGAGGAGGCTGCGATGGCCGCCTTCGAGCTCAACAAGAGAGACCTGGCCCGCGTGAGCGGGAACTGAGGCTCTGTTGGGAATACATCTTTATCATATCAATGGAGAGGTTGCTATGAACTTGAGAAGACCAAACGCAAATGAGGCGACAGGGACGTTCAATAGATCCAAAAGCGTTGTACCTATGTCTGGAATCTGCTCCTCGTGTCGCGACGGGTGTACCGGTGGATGTGAGATCTTCGTATCGTCATTCAGGGGGCGCGAGGTGCTCTATCCCCAGTTCTTCGGGGACGTGACTGCGGGGGGAGACAAGGACTATCCGGCAGACTACTCCCATCTTAACATCCAGGGGTATGCTATTGGCGCCAAGGGCTTGCCGGAAGGAATA
>JAUVRU010000538.1 GCA_030597485.1 Anaerolineae bacterium | reverse complement strand
GGGACCACACACGATAGTCTGGTCAAAGGGGCCGTTCTTGAGATGTCACAGCGGGCGGACGTGATCGTCCTGGCGCAGGCATCAATGGCCCGCGTGCTGGATGTGCTGTCTGAATCCGAGCGAGGTGCGCCGAGCCTATCAAGCCCACAGCTGGCTCTGGAACAAGAGGAACACTGCCTGACGACGGTCGAGCATGTCCAGGTCGGGCGGAAGTTACCCGGGGACATATCATGCAAATAGCGATATCAGTCGATATGGAAGGGATTTCGGGGACCGTCAGCTTCAAACAAATCGTGGCCGGTAACCCCGAGTTTGAGCGAGCTCAGCGCCTGGCTACGGCCGATGTCAACTCCGCCATCGCCGGGGCCCGCGAGGCAGGAGCGACACGTTTTTTCGTCCACGACCCCCACTGGCTTGACCAGATCAACTTGCTGATTGATGAACTGGATGAGAGTGCCGAATACGTAGGTGGGCAGCCGCTCCTGCTGTGGGAGGACCTGGATGCCAATTATGGCGCCGCCTTTCTCATTGGCTACCACGCTCGTGCTGGTCAGCCTGGCATTATGAGCCACGCTTTTTCCGACCTTATCTGCGATATCCGCCTCAACGGCAGGTCGGTGGGAGAAGGGACGCTGGCGGCCGCATTGGCCGGCTACTACGGCATTCCCACCATCCTGGTTACAGGTGATGACTACGTATGCGCCGACATGCAAGCCTGGTGTCCTGCCATTGAAACGGCTGAGACCAAGGTGTCAATCACCCGTTATGCCACCCGCTGCCTGCCGGTTGAAGAGGCCCAGGCCAACATCAGACAGGCGGCTCGACGAGCTGTGGCCGGGTTGGCCGACCACAAGCCTCTGAAGATCCAACCGCCGATTACGTTGGAGGTTCGTTGGCGCAACAACCAGACCGCACGCAGTGTCGCTCTGATGCCGAGCGTCGACATCAAGGATCAGGAGACCACAAGATTCGTCCATGACGATTTCGCAGAAGTGTACCGGGCGCTGAAGGCAATGGTGCACATTGCCACATCGTCCCTGAATGCCGGATACTTGCAGATGCCCTAGCATGCATCCGTTCGCCAGGAGATCCAAGGCCAGACCGGCTTGCCTTGGACGTGCTGAGAGGGGGTTGAGGTGACATGATAGCTGTCAACAACCGGCCCGCCCCGTCACCCGGGACGGTGCGATGAAAGTGGGATTGGTCATGTGCGGGCCGGATGTGGCCTATGGTCCTCTGGCTCTGCTCAGCGGAACCTTCGAAGAAAAGGCGACCAAGGCGGCGGAACTGGGCTATGATGGCATCGAGCTGATGGTACGTGATCCGGCCGATCTGGACTGTCCTGCCGTGAAGATGACCCTAACAAAGGCCGGGCTGGAAGTGCCCCAGGTAGTGACCGGGGAGCTCTTCGGTGCCGATGGCCTGTGCCTGGTCACGGCGGATGAGGCTCTGCGTTGCCGAGCCGAGGAGCGTACCCGTGCAGTGATAGACCTGGCAGCCTACCTGGGAGCGATGGTCAACATCGGACGCCTGCGCGGCCAGTTGAGTCTGCTGGGGGATGTGCCGGATGCCCACTCAGTCGCGATTGACAGATTGCGGGACGTGGCGACCTACGCTGCCAACCAGGGAGTGAAGATCACATTGGAACCACTCAACCGCTACGAATCGGACTACATTCAGAACGCGGCTGACGGTATGCGATTTGTCGAGGATATGGGCTGCGACAACGTCGGTCTGATGCTCGACCTGTTCCATATGAACATCGAGGATGCTTCAATCGAGGAGAGTCTTCGGCTGGCCAGGACCAGGGTGTGGCACGTTCACGTAGCCGACTCCAACCGCCGCTACCCTGGCAGCGGCCACCTCGATTTCGATAGCATCTTCGCAACGCTGGATGATATCGGTTATAATGGCTATGTCTCAGGAGAGATGTTGCCGCTTCCTGATCCGGACACGGCGGCGCAAAAGACAATGGAGTTCCTAAGGAGACACATTTGCTGATCAGTGCAAGGCGGTCGCTGCAGGTTCTTCCCTGGGCGCAAGGTGCCTTCTCCAACACAGATAGATGGCGGGGGACAAGGGTGCGACTACGGCCGGCAACAGGCGTCATCAGACCTCTTGGCAACAGTTCGAGACACCTGGTATCTCGGTCTCTCGTCCATTGGCCACGTCGTCATCTGTTCCAGCGAGCGATGCCACCCAGCCACCAGGGAGCGCAACAGGCGATGGCCAAGCATTTGATTGAACCGGGCGATGCCCAAGGTCCTCCACTCAGATTCCAGGCCAGGCGTGACAGAAAGACAGCGAAGGGCCGGCCGAGGGGTTTGAAGGAGACGGAGAAAGCAATCGGGGCAGCTCATGCACTTGATGATTCCGTCCTGGCTGGACAGGCCCCGGCCTTGGAAGTCAGCATTGCCTCTGTCACCATCGTGCATAAGGAGGTGTCTATGGCATAAGAGGATGTCCGGTTTCTCAGAGGAGTCAGTTCATTCAATTACTCACAGAAATGGGAGGGGACAACAATGAGTCTCAAGAAGTTTGGTATCGTGTTGATCGTGGGCGTCTTGCT
>JAUVRU010000290.1 GCA_030597485.1 Anaerolineae bacterium | reverse complement strand
GTAGACCGCCACCCCGTCGCAGCCGGTGCACTGGGGGTCAAAGTTGATCCAGCCGGCGTTGGTGCTCCAGGCCCATTTTTCGTTCGGGTCGATGCCGCCGCCCAGGACCACCTGGACCAATCCGAACAGGCCCAATAGGAGCAGGGTAAGCATCGTCGCATATTTGATGTTGGTTTTACCCCTTTTTCTCATCATAGTTCCTCCTGGAAGTTTTGCCGCGTCAAAGCACTCGAAGCACCCAAGCACCCAAGCATCATTGTCCGCCGCGAACCGGCCACACATAGTAGTCGTAGGTCTTGGGGTCGTAGAGCACGTCGCCTTTGACCAGGTACACGTACCAGGCCTTGGCCGGTTCGTGCTCGTCGGTAGTGCTCGACCAGTAGTAGTCCGACTCGACGTTCTCGAATGGGCGATCGTTGGGCAATGGAGGGTTATATTGTGAGAAATCTATCAGGCTGTACAGCTCGCGCATGTTGGGCAGCCGCCATTCGCCGGCGCTGGAACTGTCCGACAGCCCGCAATCTCCGCTTGCCAAGTTGTTACTCCACGTCAACGCATTCGTCCAGGCCAGTTTCCCAGTGCTTTTGACGATGCTCCCCACCGTATCTGTACAATTGGCATTCTTCAGCCAGATCAGCCCGGTCAGGTTGTCCGTCACCGTGCCGTTGCCGTTGTCGGTGAAGCGCGGGATGGGCCAGGCCACGCCTTTCTCCAGGTCGCCGTCGTCGCCGGTGGCGTAGAACGTGGTCTGCCCGGTCTTGGGCACCGGGGCTCGCTCCCCGACCAGGGCGTATAGGTCGTTCAGGGTGTGCATGGTGCCCGTCCCCGGCCCGCTGGACGGCTCGGTGAACGTGCTTTCGGAGCCGGCCGTGCCCGCGTTCAGCCGGTCGTAGACGTCTTCCAACGTGTAGGAACTGGTGGATGCCGGTGGATTGGCGGGGTCCAGGTTCCCAGCCACCACGATGGCCGTCGCCGTCACAGAGAACAACACGGCTACTACCACTCCGACCAGTAGGTACTTGCTACGCATTTCGCACCTCCTTTGTGCAGTCTCAGATCTCGAGTTTCTGTCTACCAGTGCAATGTCTGATTTCGTCGGCC
This sequence comes from Anaerolineae bacterium, assembly GCA_030597485.1. Classification (GTDB taxonomy): domain Bacteria; phylum Chloroflexota; class Anaerolineae; order 4572-78; family NAK82; genus JAUVRU01. Next base: position 3,068 of record JAUVRU010000290.1, on the reverse strand, counting down.
GCACCCCCTTTCCGGCCAAAGTGTGTGACCAGTGGTGGGATGCGCCGCCCCCTGACTGTGGTTGTGCCTTATGGAATTCCTTCCACTAACACCAATTGCCCGGCCAACCACTGTTGGTAGGGGCGCGGTCGCCGCGCCCTTGGCATCAGGCAGCATGGCTCTTGAATGGGCAACTGGTATAACATCCCAAGATGAAGAGACATGGGAAAGATGGGTCTTGTCCTATCCCTCCCCTCCATGCCGTTTGTGAGGAGAATCGCTGCTGGCATTCCATTGCATATTCCGGCGATGTCGTCCACCCACGTGATCGAGGCGGCGCCAGCATAGACATTATACAATCAGGTGGACGCATTGTCAACGGAGCGTATTCATTCACGTAAAATGTTACCGAAAGGGGTATAGTTCTTTCAAATGATAATGCTACTGGGGGAGCTATGTCCACTGACGACAAAATGACGATTGATGAACGACGGAAGTATCTACGGGTGATGAAGAAACGGTATCGACAAAAAGCTGAAGTGACCCCCAAGAGATGGACAATTCCCTGCCTGGAGGAACCGTGGTATAATGGGCGTGTTCACCCGATAGACCATCGCCAGGTGTTGGGTTATCATACGGCACGAGCCTGGGCAGAATCCAGGTGGTCTTGTCCTGACCGCAGCCTGCGGGCCAACCAATCACAGTGAGGTGAAACGATGGACGCCAAAGGTGGGTTACACGTTCTGGTCTCGTTTGACATGGAGAGCGACATCGGCAGCTGGACCAACGAGCACCGGGGCGTCGCCGAGGGAACAGGGCCCATCCTCGAGGTCCTGGCTGGTCACAACGTCTCCAGCACGTTTTTCTACACCGGCGCGTCAGTGTTGGCCTGCCCGGAATCGCCAGCCATGGTCGAGGCGGCCGGCCATGAGATTGGGTGTCACACGCTGTACCACGAAAGCGTAGGCCCCCCCATCTTCAACGTCCCCGGCCTGACCCCGCTCCTGCCCGAGGAAGTCCCCCACCGTCTGGCCCGGGCCACTGAGCTCATCGAGGAGCAGACCGGCGTGCGTCCGGTCTCCTTCCGCGCCCCTCGCGGCTGGGCCAGCAACCAAGTGCTGGAAAGCCTGGATCGTCTGGGGTATCTGGTCGATTCGTCATATATGGCCTACTTCCACGGCGAGCACCTGTTGCCTTATCACCCCTCGGCGCAGGATTGGCGACAGCCCGGTCAGCTCAGCATCCTGGAGGTGCCCCTCTTCGCTGACTTCACCGTGGAAAGCACCCAGAACGACATGCGGGATCGCGATCAATGGCCCATGTTGCGCACCAGGGACGGCACCGCCCTGGCCGATTCCATCATGCGCGGCGCCCGGGCGCTGTGGGCTGACGGCAATCCGGCCCTGGCCTGTATCTATCTACATCCCTGGGAATTCGTCGAAATGCCCAGAGTGCTAGACACCAGCGAGGCACGCATCGAGTTCAAGGAGTTTCTGTGGAAGCACACCGGGCAGGTTGCGCTGGACGAACTGGGTACCATGATTGCCCAGCTGGCAGATGCCGGGGCCCAGTTCCATACGCTGCGCGATTTCCACGACGTGTGGGTGAGTCGTTATGAGAAGGCCAACTGGAACTGCAACATGACAACACAACAATGGGTAGTCCCCCGGTCAGATGTTATTGCCGAAGTGGCGCCCGTTATTGCAGCAGCACACCTGCCCGTCCCCTGGCCGGCGGGCTGTGGTGAATTTCCCTTGCCAAACCCTCACGAGTAATAATGAAAGGAGAAAAAAATGAGCGGTCCTGAAATCCCCAAGTCTGAGTACCCCGAACGCGTCGAGAAGGTACGCAAACTGATGCGCGCCCACAAGGTGGATGCGGTCGTCATCTACCACGACGAGTATTACATGTCCAATGGCTGCTACCTGACCAACTACTGGCCCATCATCGAGGCCGGCGCGGTATTGGTGCCAATGGAGGGAGAGCCGCTGTTGCTGGGCGGTCCGGAAGCGATGGGCTACGCGCTCGAGGTATCGGCCATCCAGACCTGGCGCTCGGTGGATGCGTTCATCGTGCCCGAGGAAGAGTATCCGGGCGCGGTGATTGAGCCCCTGGGAGACGTGCTCAAGGGGACGACCGGCGACAAGCCGCTGCGCCGGCTGGGCGTGGTGGGATACGACGTGACGCCCTACGGGCTGATACGAGCTATCCAGGAGGCGCTGCCCGGTGTGGAGCTGGTGGACATCACCCGCGACTATGAGGTGATGCGCGCCGTCAAATCCGAGGCCGAGATCGCCGTGATGTCCTTCGCCTTCGACGCTGGCGCGGAAGGGGAGAAGGCCGCCATCCCCACCATCAAGGCAGGTGCCACTGAATACACGGTGATCGGTGCCGCCGAAGGCCGCATGCGCAGCATAGGCATAGACGGCTGGAACTTCCGGGGGATGGTAGCCTCTGGGCCTCGCAGCAACGGGGTGGTGCCACCGGCATCGTTCAAGCAGCTGCAGGACGGTGAGCTGGTGCTGGTGGGCTTCAGCCCTAAGTACCGGGGCTATTCCTCCGGCGTGGCCGCTACCTATGCCGTCAATCATCCGCCCACGGATGAGCAGCTGAAGTTCCTGGGACACCTGGCGCAGGCGCTGCGCGTCACCCGTGACGCGTTGCGGCCCGGGATGCGTGGCCGAGAAATCGACGCCATCACCCGGGGCTTTCTTAGCGATCTGGGATATGGCCCGTACCTGAGCATGGGCTTTGTGCACACCGTCGGCCTCAACGAATTCGAGCGCCCCTTCTTCGGGCCCAACAGCGACGACGTGCTCGAGGTCAACCTGACGGTGTGTATTGACATCAGCATGTTCCACCACCCGGTCTTCCACGGCGCCCGCATCGAGACCGGTTACGTCATCCGAGAATCGGGGGCGGAACCGCTGTCCCAGAACCTGGAGGACTTGCTCTTTAGTCTGGGTCAGCCCGACGGGCTGTGGAGCGTTGGCCGCAGCTAGACGGGCGTTCGAAGCGTGCCCCAAGAAGTGTCCATCTCTTGGGGGTCACTTCACTGCCCCTCCGCTCCCCCCCCCCCCTGCCCCCCC
>JAUVRU010000539.1 GCA_030597485.1 Anaerolineae bacterium | reverse complement strand
CTGTTGTACTGGATCGACAGCCTGCCGGCCAAAGGCTCGCTCTACCAGTACGACAACGGTAACCGGGGCGACCAGTTCACCGTCGTGCCGGAACCCGTCTCGGATGCTGGGCATCGAGTCATCTTTGCGCCCGAGCCGGACCAGGGGGGCAGGCCCTATGCCACCTTCGAATACTACGTCCACGACGGCACCTCGAGATCCGCTTCGGCCACAGTCAACGTGGACGTGATAAGCGGCTGGGTCTTTATGCCCATCCTGATGAAGTCAGAGTAGTGGTCCACCGCAAGGCGTGATACCAGCGAAAGTGCCAGGAATCGTCATTCGGCGGGCAAAGGACGAAGAATCTCGCGCACAGCGGCAGGAGATTACAAACAAACCTGGATTCTTCGCTGCCCCGCCTGGACGCGTTTGACAACCAATCCGTTTGATGCTATTATGATGAAGACAAAGGAATGACAAACGAAGTGGCAGCGTGCCATTTCGGGCCGACTGACACGAAAGGTGGTTGTTTGGTGTTGGTCCTCGTTCTGCGGACAGAGTGGCCCCAGACGGGAAACCTGGTGAACTTACCAGGCCAAGTGAAACGAAAGAAGCGTTGTGTTCAGTGAACACAGCGCTTTTTCTTTTTTGGTGTCCCGCCAATCGAGAAAGGAGGTGGGGGACGATAACACAACAACCTGGCGATTCCCTGGTTGTCTCTGTCTCTGCGCTCTCAGTGGCAGAGCCTTATCTCTTCAGCAAGGACCCCTGCACTAGAGCAGGCTCGGAAAGGAGAAAAGACTATGTTGGGAGGGTACTGTAATCGGGTTGCCTGGATAGACCTGGCCAGCGGCAACATAGAGTACAAGGAGATCAAGGAGGACGACGCCCGCAAGTACATCGGCGGCCGGGGACTGGGCGTTAAGTACGTGTTCGACAACGGTCCCCAGGTGGAGCCACTGTCCGCGGAGAACATCTTGTGCGTGATGACCGGCCCGCTGACCGGCACCGACGCCAGCATGAGCGGCCGGTTGGCGGTGGTCACCAAGGCGCCGCTGACGGGCACCATCGCTGACTCGCACATGGGCGGCTGGACAGGGGCCAAACTCAGGTGGGCCGGGTTTGATGGCCTGGTGTTCAAGGGCAAGTCAGAGAAGCCGGTATATGCCTACGTGGAGGATGGCAAGGTGACCCTGCACGATGCGTCCGACGTGTGGGGCAAGGGGGTCCACGAGACGCTGCGGGTTCTGCGCCAGAAGCACGGCGAGGATTGCGACGGCATGGCCATCGGTCAGGCCGGGGAAAACCTGGTGCGCCTGGCCAACTGGATCAACGTCGATAACCGGGCGGCGGGACGCACCGGCACCGGCGCGGTGGCCGGCTTCAAGCAGCTGAAGGCCATCATCATCAAGGGCGACCGCAAAAACCGGCCCAGACCGGCGAATCCCGAGGCCGACAAGAAGGCGCGCAGGCGGGCTCTGGAAGTGATCATGGACGAGGAGAACATCACCTCGCCCGGCAAGGGGGGCCTGAGCACGCTGGGCACCAATTCGCTGATGAACGCCGCCAATGACATCGGCGCCCTGCCCGCCCGCAACTCGCAACTCTCCGCTTATGACAAGGCCGAGTTGATCGCGGCCGAGCACGTCAACGAGACCATCAAGGTCAGCGATCCCACCTGTCACGCCTGCCCGGTGGCCTGCAAGAAGGAGGTTGAGGTCAAGGAGGGCCGCTGGAAGGTCCGTATGGAGAGCCTCGAGTATGAGTCGTCCTGGGCATTGGGAGCCAACTGCGACAATCCTGATGTGTCTGCCATTGCCTACATGATTGACCAGTGCAACGACTACGGATTGGACACCATCGAGATGGGCAACGTGCTTAGCGTGTTCATGGAGGCCACCCAGAAGGAGTACGTCGAGGAAGAGGGACTGGCCTGGGGTGATACAACAGCCATGTCGCAGACCATCCGCACGATCGCTCTGCGCCAGGGGATTGGTGACACTCTGGCAGAGGGGGCTGCCCGCGTCGCCGAGGCTTTCGATCATCCCGAGATTGCTATGGCAGTTAAGGGCATGGGCATCCCTGCCTATGACCCCCGTGGCCTGAAGGGTAAGGGCATCGGCTATGCCACCAGCAACCGGGGTGCCTGCCACCTGCGGGCCTACACTCCGGCCGTTGAGATGGACCTTATGCCCTTCCACAGCTTGAAGCAAGACCCGCTGGAGTGGGAAGGCAAGGGCAAGCTGGCCCGGCTGTTCCAGGACGTCTATGGCGTAACCGACTCGCTGGACGTTTGCAAGTTCTCTTCCTTTGCCGAAACCATGGAGGAGTACACCGCTCAATTCAACGCCACGACCGGCCTGGACTACACGGTGGAAGACCTGCTCAAGTGCGGCGAGCGTATCTACAACCTGGAGCGCTACTATAACAACCTGAACGGCTTTCGCGAAGGGTCCGACACCCTGCCCAAACGTTTCCTGGAGGAACCCAGCACTGCGCTCGGTTCCGAGGGGCAGGTGTGCGAGCTGGACAAGATGCTGGAGGAGTACTACGAGGACCGGGGCTGGGTCAACGGCGTG
>JAUVRU010000425.1 GCA_030597485.1 Anaerolineae bacterium | reverse complement strand
CATCTTCATATCCTTCCATGCCTGGAAGGTAGTAGAGCCTATCCCCCATGCCAGTGACAACCGCCTTGATCAGACACTCCTCAGTGGGGTCAAGGCATCCCCTTGGGCACATTCCCTCGGCGGAGGTCTGCCCCAAGACAGGGGTTGCCAGCGGGCTCAGGAACGCGCCGGGCGTCTCCAACGGGCTCTGGAATATCACCGGCGTTTCTGTCGCGCTCTGGGGTACAGATGGTGTGTTTGTCGCACTCACCTCAGGTGTAGCTGTCGGCGTGCTGCCGCAGCCAACGAGGACCGGGGCCACGAGTATCAATACGCCCAGCGGGGCGAGCAAGTGTCTCACACCGATACGTTTCTTATGCATTTTTGTCTTCCTTCACCTTCAGTAACAAGTATGCAGCGTGCAAGGAACAGCCCCTGAAGCACCGAAGTAGTGTACCTTACCTGCAAATCCACGAATTGTCAAAGCGCCGGAGCCAGGAATGTGCAGTTCCCTTCATCCCGCACAGGCCCGGAATCCGGTCAAGCGGGGCGGATGCCCCCGGCTCACTCACCTGCCCCGGTCTGGGCCGCTTCCTCCAAGATCTCCTGAGCGCTGCGGCGGGTGCCTTCGCTGAGGGCGCCCAGCATCACCGCCAGTTCCTCCGCCCGGTCACCCTGGTCCAACGGCCGAAGGTGGGCAGTGGTGCGCCCCTCGTGAATGTGCTTCTCGACCAGGAAATGACTGTCGGCATAGCCGGCGATTTGGGGCAGATGGGTCACGCACAACACCTGCCGTTGCCGGCCGGTGACTCGAGTGATCTCCCTCAACTTGCCGCCAACAACCCCTCCCACTCGACCGCCGATCCCCTGGTCAATCTCGTCGAAGATGAGCGTGGCCGTCTCGTCAGCAGCGGCAAGCACCGTTTTCAGAGCCAGCATCAGGCGACTGGTCTCGCCGCCCGAAGCCACCTTCACCAGCGGATTGAGACCCTCGCCCGGGTTGGGAGCAATGAGGAACTCCACCTGATCGATGCCTCGCTCGTTGAAGGCCAAGGTTCGCTGGTCCACATAGACGCCTTCAGGATCATCGGTCCAGGCCATGTCAACCGCAAAACGGGCGCCCTTCATGTTGAGGTCTGCCAGTTGCATCTCAACCTCGACTGTCAGCCGGTCCGCGGCCGCCTTTCGGGCTCTGGAGAGAGCCTCCGCCGCCCGACCAACATCGTGCCGTAGTTGTTCTTCCTCTGCGCGCAGGGCTTCAATCCGCTCTTCGCTATGGGTTATCTGATCCAGCTCAACCTGCGCCTGCTCTCTGAAATCCAGAACCGCTGCAATGGATGGGCCATACTTGCGCTTGAGGCTATGGATCAGACCCAGGCGTTCCTCCACCTGGGTCAGCCGTGCCGGGTTGGCCTCAATGCCTTCCCGGTAGATACGTACTGTCCCCGCCAATTCACCCAGCTGGATGACCAGCGACTCGGCTAACCCTTGCTGTGGCCCCAGTTCCGGATCAATATCGGACAGTTGAGCCAACGCACTGACCGCCCGATTGAGCACATCGGTCGCGGACGGCTGCTCGTCGCTCCCCTCGTAAAGCGCCAGGCACACCTCACCGGCCAATTCATTCAGTCGCTCCGCGTTGGCCAGACGGGTGCGTTCGGCCGTCAGTTTCTCTTCCTCTCCCGAGTTCAGGCGGGCCGCGTCGATCTCCTTCATCTGGTAGGTCAGTTGATCTACCTTACGCGCCAGCTCTTGCTCGTCGCGCAGCAAAGCATTCAACTCCTGGCGGACGGCCCTGAGACCTTTCACCTGCTGCGCCAATGCTTCACATTCAGAGCCCAACCCGCCGAACCGATCAAGGAGGCGCTGGTGAGTGCCTACCCGCATCAAGCTCAGGTGTTCACTCTGTCCGTGAATGTCAACCAGGGGCTCCCCAATCTCTCTTTGCAGCGCCAGGCTGGTGGTGCGGCCGTTGACCCGGCAATAGGAGCGCCCGTTGGCCCGAATCTCGCGGCCCAGAATCAGGGTATCGAGCGCTTCGCCTTCCAGCCCCTCCCGTTCCAGGATCGGGTTGATTCGGGCTCGCAACGTCTCGTCCAGCTGAAAGACCCCCTCCACGCGGGCTGCCTGAGCACCAGCGCGCAGAAAGGTAACATCGGCGCGACCTCCCAGCAGCAAGCCAACCGCATCAATGATGATGGACTTGCCAGCCCCCGTCTCGCCGGTGAGCACATTGAAACCGGAGGCCAGTTGCAGGCGCAATTCGTCGATTATCGCAAAGTCAGTGATGGTTAACTCAGTTAACATCGTCCACGTGATGTCGCAAGCACTTGGCAGTCCCATCTCAGCCAGGGCCAATGGACGGTACCTGACCGCTGACTGCTGATTGTTGACTGCTGATCGCTGACTGCCCGAATCATCGCAATCTTGCCATAATGGCACCTCCACCCAGGAACAGGAGAATGGCAGGCACAATCAGGCCGAGGAAGTTGCCGGTGAACAACACCCATAGGGCAAAAGGCGCCACAGCCAACACCAAACACGCCGTCGCCACGGTGTTCAGATGACGTGATCGGCTACGTCCCACCGCCCGGCGCACCGCCTCCGCGATCAAACCACCAGCAGCGGGCGCCGCAAAAAAACTAATGATCCAAGAGAAAAAGCCAATGCGTGCAATGATGAATGTGAAAACGGCGGCGGTAATCAAGGAGAGAGGCAGAGCCACCGCCACCGCAATGACATAGTCCATCTTGGCGCCCGTGTAGAATTTGTCCTGCTGCGCCCGTACGCAGTCGGGACAGCGGAAACCGACCGGCGTACGCACAGCGCACTTGGCACAGATAGGATTGCCGCAGTGATTGCAGCGCAGATGAGTCGAGACATTTGGATGCCGGTAACAAAATAGTTCTTCGCTCACTGCTTCGCTCATCTATTCACCTTCCGGATCTGAGTTGGGCAAACCCAAACGCTGCATCAGGGTGCAATAGAAGTAGGCCCGGTCTTGCAGGCGGATGAAACGACCCACGCGCGGGCTGGCCACCACCTGAACCCAATCGCCATCGGCCAGCTCGACCTGGAACTGCCCGTCTACCGTGAGAATGGCAGTGTGATCGGTACGGACCTTGATGCGCACCACACTCCCTTGCGGCAGCACCATGGCTCGCTCCAGGCTGAGATGGGGGGCCAGGGGTATCAGGAGCATATTCTTCAACTCGGGCGGCACAATGGGTCCCCCCGCAGCCAGCGCATAGGCCGTGGAGCCCGTGGCAGTGGCCACGATCAGCCCGTCAGCAACATAGGTGGTCAGATAGCCGCCAT
>JAUVRU010000492.1 GCA_030597485.1 Anaerolineae bacterium | reverse complement strand
TTCGTGGACGCATCGGTTGGGTAGCTTTGTGTTTGCCCCGGCGGTCTGTAGGGCTGGTCGTCCCCCGCGCAGATGTCGGCGTAGCGTCTTGCCGGCGCCGGGTGTAGCTTTCGGTGGTCGCCGTCGCCCTCCTTGGTCCCCACCACCGGGTAGCGATACCAGTCGATGTAGCAGACCACGCGGACGCCGCACAGCGGCCGGCCGGGTGCATCAAAGGGGTTCCCGATGATGTAGCCTGGCGCGTGTTGACATCCCGGGCAAGGATGTCCCGGTTCCGGCGCCGCCTCGCCCACCGGCAGGAAGTGGTGGCCCGGCTGTCCCCCTTCGCCGCTGGGGGCGGTCGGCTCCGGCGTGGCCGTGGCTGCCGGAGCCGGAGATGGAGACGGCGTGGCCGTGGGAGTCGGCGCTGGCGACGGTGTGGCGCTGGGCGATGGTGTGGGTGTCGGCGTCGGCGTTGGCGTGTCGGTCTCGCTGGGAGGCACCGCCGTAGCTGTCGGCGAGGGCGGCTGCGGCGTGGCGCTGACCGTTGGCGTGGGAGAGGGCGGCTCCAGCGTGGGTCTGGCCGTCGGCGTCAGTGACGGCGCGGGCGTTGCCGACGGGGTGAGCGTGACCGCCTCTACACTCGCCGTGACCTCCGGCGATAGGCTCACAGCCACCTGGGAAGCCGGAGGTTTGCCAATGCCACAAGCAACTATGCCTAACATCACCAGTAATACAATCCAAATGCTTGCCTTTCTCATTTCCCTGACCTCCTCGCCCCCGGCCCCCGCGGGAAACCGTGAGCCGCAGGGCGCAAATACACATCCAGGCGGGGCGATTCAGGCATTGCCCTGGACCACACCAACACGTAGGGCGGACACAGTGCCAAGCCTCCCTGCGGGATGGTGTCCCCCGACGTCTCCGTTGGGTAGGGCGGACAGTGAGATGCTGTCTGCCACTTACTCCCCTGGCACCATTCAGCCTGTCCTTTTGCTCACCAACACTCCGGTCCCCACCAGGGCAAAGCCGGCCGCGGTCACAACCATCAGCCACGGGAAGGCAACGCCGCCGGTGGCCGGCAGCTCCGTCGGCCCAGCCGTGTCATCCTGAGTGATGCGCCCTTCAACCTCGGCGGCTACCGGCGAATGAGCGGCGAAGTAGTCCGCCACCGAGTCGGCCAGCGTGGGGCCCAGGTCGTAGGGGTTGATGGCTTTCTCCGTCGACACGTCGGGGCCATCCCCCTCGCCGCGCACGTAGTTGTTGGTAGCCACTTTGTAGACGGCATCCAACTCAATGGGGCTGAAAGTACCGTCAGGGCTCTTCACGTCCACGCTGATCACCCGCGATCCCACCGGCAAATTGGGAGTCCACAAGTAGCGCAGACCGGCGACCTGCAGGAAGCGGCCGGTACCTTCATTCTTAGGATTCTCAGCCCGGCTGACGCCGTTTTCCAACGCCAGCCATACATCGGCGCCGGTCATCTCAAGAATAGTGATAGTGTTGCCAAACGGCAGCACTTCCAACACATGCCCCCGGCTGACATCGCCGGCCGGGATGCTGGCCCGGATGCCACCCCCGTTCAGGTAGGCGATCTGCGTGCCCTCGGCAGCCGTTGTCCACATCACAGCGTCGGTGATCAGATTGCCCATGCTGCATTCCCCAAAACGACAGGAATCCCGATCACCATCCAGGTCAACCGCGGCCGAACCAATCAGCTCGCTGCGTAGCGCCTCCAGCGGCTCGTCGAGCGCCAGAGCCTCTGCCAGGAGGTCAGGATCCTGGGGCACGCTGGCAGCGAGCGTGATGGGATTCCCCTGCCAGGAGACCGGAACACCGTCGGCGTCGAACGTCACGTCCAGGCGACCCAAGTACTTGCCCCAGGTGAAATCTGAGACAACAAGCACCGGCGTTCCTGCAGGCGAATCGACCACCACCGGATAGGGTCCCTCGGCATCGTCGTCTGTGTTGGACAGATAGGTATTGGTGTGACCCGATACAATCACGTCGATCCCGTCCACCGCAGCCGCCAGCTGCTTATCCCTGTCAAAGCCAGTGTGGCTGAGCAGCACAATCTTGTTGACGCCCATCCCCTCCAATTCGAGCACGGCAGCGGCCACCGACGCCTCAATGTTATTGAACACCACGCTGGGGCCAGGACTGGACAGATTGCCAGTGTCTTCCGCCGTGCATCCAATCAGGCCGATCTTCTCTCCTCCTACTTCGAGCACCGTGTAGGGTTTGACCAGAGCGGCCAGTTCCGGCTCCTGGGTCACGTCGATATTGGCGCTCAACACCGGGAAGTCGGCACCCCGGATGAAGCTGCCCAGCACGCCGGGGCCGTCGTCGAACTCGTGGCTGCCCACCGCCATAGCGTCGTAGCTCAACGCATTCACGAAACGTTGCGCTGCCTCGCCTTTGTACTCGTTGTAGAAGAGCGTGCCCTGGAACTGATCGCCTGCATCCACCAGGATCAGGTTCCCGCCTTCAGCACGTATCTCATCGACCTTGGTGGCCCGACGGGCCACGCCACCGAAACACTTGCCTGCGGCTGCATCCTCTTCATCGCAGCTGACGCCGTATTTGTCGAACTGCAAGACACGAGCATTCACATCGTTCGTGTGCAGCATGGTTAGCGTGTACTCGCCTCCCTGCGCCATTGCCACCGGGACGCCCGCTATCAGCAGTGTCACCAACAGCATCAGGGTGATCAACCATACTGGAACTCCACGATTTGACGTTCTCATCGATTGTCTCCTTTTTGGCATGTCTTGAAGTGGTGTCAACCTGGGCCGCCAAGGGGCAGCACTGCGCCAATCAGCATACTCTTTCAGAGAAAACGAGTCAATTCTTGAGGCGCTTGACCTTCAGCACAACGGGGCCGGCCAACCAGGCGATACTCCTGCCAGATCCCCCGTAACCCGGT
>JAUVRU010000385.1 GCA_030597485.1 Anaerolineae bacterium | reverse complement strand
GGGCGCCATATGCTGGAACATGGCGGTGGCAAGATCATCAACCTGGCTTCCGAGATGAGTTTCTTTGGTGGGCTTACCGTCCCGGCTTATGCCGCCAGCAAGGGCGGCGTGGCTCAGCTAACGAAGGCCCTCAGCAACGAGTGGGCGGGGCGTGGCATCAATGTGAACGCCATCGCCCCTGGCTACATGGATACCGAGCTGACCTCGGCGCTGGTCAGAAACCCGCAGCGGGAACCGCTTATCCTGTCCCGCATCCCGGCCGGCCGGTGGGGTAGGCCGGGCGATATGAAGGGGATCGTGCTTTTTCTGGCATCGGCGGCTTCAGACTATGTGCACGGCGCCATCATCCCCGTAGACGGCGGCTATCTGGGCCGCTGAGCACCGCCGCACAGCAGCGAGCACGCAACACGCAACACGCAACACGTAACACGTAACACGCAAGAGGTGAAAAATGGATCTGACGACCATGACACAATGGTATGACCTGACAGGGAGAACCGTGGCCATCACCGGGGGGGCCGGCATCCTGGGAGGCGAGATGGCCTGTGCGCTGGTGGGCTGCGGGGCCAACGTCGCCATCCTCGATCTGGACCCGTCGCTGGTTGACCGTTTGAAGGAGCGACTGGGGCGCGGGCCCGGACGTGCTATTGCAGTCCCTGCTAATGTCTTACAGCCCGATAGCCTCATCAAGGCCGAGGAGACCATTCGTGCTGAGTTTGGCCCTGTGGATACGCTGATCAACGCGGCCGGAGGCAACAGCCCCAAGGCAACGACCAGCGCTGAGCTTGCTTTCTTTGATCTGCCTGAGGAGGCATTGCGCTTTGTCTTTGATCTTAACATCGTGGGCACAGTCCTCCCCTGCCAGGCCTTTGGGCGGGGGATGGCTGAACGCGGAGATGGCGTGATATTGAACGTCTCCTCGATGAACGCCTTCCGCCCCCTGACGCGAATTCCGGCCTATTCGGCGGCCAAGGCTGGGGTGAGCAACTTTACCCAGTGGCTGGCCGTGCACATGGCGCAAGAGTACGGCTCGCGGATCCGGGTCAACGCCATTGCGCCTGGCTTTTTCCTGACTGCGCAGAACCGCTTCCTCCTGACAGAGGAGGAGACTGGCGCGCTGACGCCGCGAGGCCAGACGATCATCGATCACACGCCGATGAACCGCTTCGGCGATCCAGAGGACTTGATTGGTACCGTGCTCTGGCTATTGTCGCCTGCGTCTGCGTTCGTGACTGGCATCGTGGTCCCGGTCGACGGGGGATTCAGCGCGTTCAGCGGAGTGTGAATCGGTGTTGGAGCAAATGAGCAGATGAGTGAGCACATCGCCTGGGTTGTTCCGGTTTGCGTCGTATTTGCAGACCTGCATATTGGGAGGTTCTGATGGCAGACTATCCTGAGGCAGCGGTACCTCTGGCAGAACTGGTACCTGAACACCGTTTCTTTGTTGGCGTCGATTCGGATGGCTGCGCCTTTGATACGATGGAGATCAAGCATAAAGAGTGCTTCGTCCCCAACATCATCAAGCACTGGGATCTCCAGCCGGTGTCCAAGTATGCTCGCGAAGCAGCCGAGTTTGTCAATCTGTATTCCAAATGGCGGGGCATCAACCGCTGGCCGGCCCTGGTCATGGTCTTTGACCTGCTGCGCGAACGCCCTGAGGTACAGGCACGCGGTGTGGAGCCACCCGAAGCCGCTCGAATCCGCGAGTTCATCGCCAATGGTGCCTATCCCAAGAGCAACGACGGACTGCGTGCGTACATGACCAGGTACCCGGATCCAGAGTTGGACCGGGCGATGGCCTGGACAGTGGGGGTCAATGCCACCATCTCTGACATGGTGTACGGCGTGCCGCCTTTTCCCAACGTGCGTGAGAGCCTGGACTTCCTGACCGGTGAGGCGGATATCATCGTCGTTTCGGCAACCCCTCTCGAGGCGCTCAGACGTGAGTGGGAAGAGCACGATATTGCCAAGTACGTGCGGGTCATTGCTGGGCAGGAGTTGGGCAGTAAGGCGCTGCATCTCGAGCTTGCTGCAAAGGACAGATATGATTCGACCCACATCCTGATGATTGGCGACGCGCCCGGTGACATGAAGGCGGCGCGGGCCAACAATGCGTTGTTCTATCCCATAAACCCTGGTCACGAGGAGGAGTCCTGGCAGCGGTTCTACGACGAGGCGGTGCACAGGTTTCTGGCAGGTGAGTATGAAGGCGCTTATGAGGCTCAACGGATTGCAGAGTTTGACGAACTTCTGCCAGAGGAGCCACCCTGGAAACTGTAGGGATCTGCCGGTGGCCAATTGCGCAACTGAGCAACTGGGGAAATTGGCAGATTCGAGTTCGAACAGAAGGGGCTGATGGACAGATGCGTGATCTGAGAGGTGGGTTGATCGGCAGAGGTAGCACGACCCGATACTTGAGCGAAGCTGAGGTGCGGGACCTGATCGAGCACGCCTTCGAGCAGACCGACCTCAGTGGCAAGCGAGTGCTTGTCATAATTCCGGACAGCACGCGTACGGCACCGGTCCCGCTGTTCTTCCGGCTGTTTCACGAGACGTTGTGGGGCCGGGTCGCCGCCCTGGACTACCTGGTGGCCCTGGGCACCCACCCGCCCATGGATGAGGGGGCGTTGAACCGTCTGGTCGGTATCAGTGCTGAGGAGCGCCGCACCACCTATGCTGGCGTCAACCTCATGAATCACCGCTGGGACCTGCCAGCGACGTTGGTCACGGTGGGTATGATTCCGGCGGCCGAGATCGCGCAGCTCTCCAATGGGCTGCTGGTGCAGGACTTGCCCGTTAGCCTCAACCGCCTGGTTCTTGACTATGACCAGTTGATCGTCTGTGGGCCTGTTTTTCCCCATGAAGTGGTGGGGTTCTCTGGGGGCAACAAGTACTTCTTCCCTGGCATCAGCGGACCTGAGGTGATCAACTTTACCCACTGGCTGGGGGCGCTGATTACCAGCTATGAAGTGATCGGCTCTGGCTACACGCCTGTCCGGGCCGTGATTGACCGGGTGGCATCGTTTATCGATGTTCCCAGGCTTTGCTTCAGTTTGGTGGTCACCTATGGTGGGTTGGCTGGCCTGTTTGTTGGATCGCCGGAGGAAGCCTGGCAAGCAGCGGCGGATCTGTCGGCTCGGCTGCACATCGTCTATGTCGACAAGCCCTACCGCCGTGTCCTGTCCATCATGCCCGAGATGTACGACGACATATGGACGGCTGCCAAGGGAATGTACAAGATGGAGCCAGCCATCGCTGATGGTGGTGAGGTGGTCATCTATGCCCCCCATATCACCGAGATCTCGTACACGCATGGCCGTATCATCGACGAGATAGGTTACCATGTAAGGGATTACTTTGCCAAGCAGTGGGACCGTTTCAAGGCATACCCCTGGGGCGTACTAGCTCACTCTACCCACGTTCGCGGCATCGGTGCCTACGATGTGGATACGGGCATCGAGCGCCCGCGCATCCAGGTCACTCTGGCCACCGGCATTCCCCAGGAGCGATGTGACCTGGTCAATCTGGGTTACATGGACCCGGCTGCGATTG
>JAUVRU010000233.1 GCA_030597485.1 Anaerolineae bacterium | reverse complement strand
GGTCGCCAGGGATCCAACGAGCCAGGGCAAAGGTGACAGCGAGCACGCCAAAAAGCACAGGGATGGTCATCAAGAGCCGGCTAACCAGATAACGGGTCACGGAAAGATGGTCCTCCGTATCGTCTTTTCGCTATGGCAACGTGATCTTGAGGCAACGGCAGGGAGCAGCCGGTGTCTCCAGCGTGGCCCTTCTCACCCCAATCAAGATCGCTTTGCCGGGATGTTTCCCCCGCAGGGATAACGGGCGGCGCACAGGATGCGCCGCCCCACAACGCCTTTCCTATGTCACGATACCACCTCCCCACATCGGCACTTCGGGGAGGTGGATCGTTAGGGACGGTACTGCAGAACTGGGTCCCTCTGCGTGACCGGCACGGTGCACGTGCCGGTCACGCCGGTTTGGTAAGGCTATTCTGCCGGGTTGTTCTTGGTCGAGCCAAACAACGCGTTGAAGTAGACGAAGGCGCCGGTGTTGCCAACGTGCAGCGGGCTGGAAGCATCCCACCAGGCATTGAACGAGGTGACCACGTCGTTGGCGTCAAAGTCCGAACCATCGTGGAACTTGACCCCAGGGCGCAGGTGGAAGGTCCACTCGATCAGATCATCACTGACGTCATAGGACTCGGCCAGGCCAGGCTTCACCGCCGTGGCGCCCACCTCGTAGGCCAGCAAGGACTCCAGGATCTGCTCACAGCCACGGAAGGACTCGCCGTCGGTCTCGTCGTTGCAGTAGAGGCTGATCGGCTCAGCATTCTGCGACCACACCAGGGTGTCCTGACCGGGCAGTTCCATCACCGCGAAGTACTCGTTGCCCAGCGGGCTGGCGTGCGCTCCCTCCACTTCTGCCTTGAAGACAGTGCCAGAGCCGCCATGGGCCACCGGGACCATGGGCACGTGCTGCTTGAGCAGCTCGTTGGCAACGGCGTAGAGCTCGTTGCGCTCGGCCTGGTCGGTGAGCTGACCAGCCTGGCTCAAGATGTCGTGGATGTCGGGGAAGCCACCCCCATACTGCGCCGAGGCACCGGGGCCAAAGTGGAAGTCCAGGAAGTTGGTCTGATCGGGGTAGTCAGCTCCCCAACCCAGCATATGGAACCCTTCCAGCTCACCCGAATCGGCAGCGTCGAGGAAGGCGCCCGACTCCATGACCACGATCTTGACGTTGATGTTCAGGTTGTCCTTCAACTGAGCCTGGATGTCTTGAGCGACGACGCCGGGCTCCGGCAGGTAGCTGCGCACCACGTCGCGGTAGGCGATCTCGGTGTCAAAGCCATCCGGGAAACCGGCCTCAGCCAACATCTCGCGACCCTTCTCGGGATCGAACTCGTACCACTCCGGACCATCGCAACCACCCGGGATGGAGCAGGGGGTGAAGTGGCTGGCCACGACAGAGCCGGGGGGATAGAAGTTGTCAATGATGCGATCGCGATCGATGCTCATGGCAACCGCCTGGCGCACCATCTCGTCGTCGAAGGGCGGGAAGAAGTTGTTCCTGCCCAGGTAGCAGATGTTGAGCCCCTCACGCGGATACAGCGCCAGCGCAGGGTCGGCGCCGAGGGTGGCAAAATCGTCCGGGGCTGGGTTGTCGATGCCGTCCACCGTGCCCGCCTGCAGCTCCAGGGCGCGCTGGGCCGACTCAGAGCTCCAGCGGAAGATGAGGGTCTCGGTCTTGGCCTTGTCACCCCAGTAGTCGTCGAAACGCTTGAAGGTCATGCTGTCGCCCCGATTCCACTCCGCCAAGGAATAGGGCCCGGTGCCGACAGGCGCATCCAGCAGCGCGCCACCGCCCCCTTCCGCTTCCATCTGCTCAGAGGGATGGATGGCGTAGGCGGTGAAGGCCATCTTGGAGGGGAAGGCGACGTCGGGATAGCACAGCGTGAACTTGACAGTCATGTCGTCCACGGCCTCGATGGTCTTGAACTCGCCGCCGTAGGCGCAGGGGTCTTCCCCGGCCGCGGCTTCGAGCTCGCCAAACCAGGTGTCGTAGATCTCATCATACTCGCCGGAGGCCTTGACGGCCGCCAGTCCCTCGTTGATGGCGGCCAGGACTTGTGGCACATCCTTGCTTACCGCGATGCCGTAGAGCTCCTCGGTGAAGGGGTCGCCCACCATAACCGCACCCATCTCAGGGTTGGCCCTGATGATCTCGGCCGAGGTGGGGCCGTCGTTGAGGATGGCGTCCACGTCGCCCTGAGCCAGTGCCTGGAAGGCCAGCGTGATCTCGTCGTAGCGCACGACCTCGGCCTTGGTGTTGTCAGTGGCCCAGATGTCACCGGTGGTGCCTAGCTGCACGCCCACCCTCTTGCCATCCAGATCGTCGGGCGACTCGATGTCGCTGCCCGACAGGACCGCAAGCATCTGGCCGGCGTTGAAGTAGGGGTCGCTGAAGTCCACCGTCTCCAGGCGTTCGTCGGTGATGGTGGCTGCCGCAGCAACCGCATCAAACTCACCGCTGGCCAGAGCCACAAAGATGCCGTCCCAGCGGGTGTTGACGAACTCCACCTCGAAACCGGCCGCCTTGGCAATGGCATTGACCAGGTCGATGTCAAAACCGGTCATGATACCGGCGTCATCAACGTACTCAAAGGGCGGGTACTCAGCATTGCTACCCACCGTGACGACGCCGACTTCGGCTGGCTCCTCGGCTGGCGCCTCAGTGGGCGCTGGCGCCTCGGTGGGTGCTGGCGCCTCAGTGGGTGCTGGCGCCTCGGTGGGTGCCGGCGCTTCAGTAGCTGGTGCTGCTGGCGTCGGCTGCTGGCACTGCGCGGCCACCAGGACCACCAGCATCAGCACGGACAACAAAATCCACAGATTTCGCTTGTTCATTGTTTCCTGTCTCCTCCGATTTTCATGTTTTGTAGGATAGTCCTGATTACCTTTGTGGGACGTAGGATGTCATCCCCGTAGCACCACCCCCTTCCGGCACAACCCAAAAACACGATGCATTACACATGTATATGGAATTGCAGTATATCACACGGCGCAATCAGATGTCAAACAGAGGGCGCAATTCAGTTCTGGGGCGAATGTTGTGGAATCGGGGCTTTGGCCGGAGATTGGGTGCAGGAACCGGCTGAAGCCTTGACTCTAAGGTTGGCGCGGTTGATGTCTACCCATGGGGTGTTGCCATTCTTACGCTTCGCCCAGGTAGACAGCCTTGACCTTCGGGTCCTCTCGCAATTCCTTGGCCGATCCCTCCAAAGCCACCGTGCCCGTCTCCAACACGTACCCCCGGCTGGCAACCTGCAGAGCCATGTTCGCGTTCTGCTCCACAAGCAGAATGGTTGTCCCTTCTTGATTGATGTCCCGAATGACGGAGAAGATCTCCTCAACCAGGATGGGGGCTAACCCCATAGAGGGCTCGTCCAGCAGGAAGATCCTGGGGCGGGCCATCAGAGCCCGGGCAATCGACAGCATCTGTTGCTCGCCGCCAGACAGTGTCCCCGCTGTTTGCTTTGCCCGCTCCTTGAGTCGAGGGAAAATGCTGAAGACACGCTCCTTATCCTGACTGATGCCGCTGGTGTCGGATCGGGTGAAGGCCCCCATCTCAAGGTTTTCGGTGACCGTCAACCGGCCGAAAATGCGTCTGCCCTCAGGAGCCTGGGAGATGCCCATAGCCACCACCTCATGAGCGGGCACGGGTTTCAGGGACTCACCATCCAACCTCACATCGCCGACACGAGGCTTCAGCAACCCGCTGATCGTGTTCAGGGTGGTGCTCTTACCTGCTCCGTTGCCGCCGATCAGGGTGACGATTTCCCCCTTATCCACCGAGATAGTCACCCCCTTGAGGGCGTGGATGTTGCCGTAGTAGGCGTGGATGTTGTCAACCTCAAGCAGAGCCATGGCCATCCCCTCCTCGCCCCAGATAAGCCTCGATAACGGCCGGGTCGCTCTGTATCTCGGACGGCGTGCCTTCTGCGATCTTCTCCCCATAATCCAAGACGGTAACCCGGTCCGAGATGCCCATCACCACCCGCATGTCATGCTCGATAAGCAGTATAGTCAGTTTCAGGTCCGAGCGCAGGAGACTGATGAAGTCCATCAAAGCCTCCGTTTCCGTGGGGTTCATGCCGGCAGATGGTTCATCCAGCAACAGCAGTGTAGGGTCGGTGGCCAGGGCGCGGGCGATCTCCAGACGGCGCTGATCACCGTAGGGCAGGTTTCTCGCCAACACGTCCCCTTTGCCGCGCAGCCCTGCGAACCTCAGCAGTTCGGAGCCGCGCTGCACCGCCTCGCGCTCCTCGGTCATGGTGCGCGGATCGTGCACGATAGCGCCCACCAGGCCGGTTCTGAGTTGAGTGTGCATGCCGACCAATATGTTCTCCAACGCCGTCATTCCGTTGAACAGCCGGATATGTTGATAGGTCCGGCCAATGCCCCGGGCCGTGATCTGGTCAGGTCGACGTCCGATCACCGACTGGCCATTGAACAGCAGTTCCCCTTCTTCCGGCGTGTAGAACCCGGTGATGCAATTGAAGAAGGTGGTCTTGCCAGCGCCATTGGGGCCGATGATGCTGGCGATCATTCCTTCCTCCAGCAGAAAATCCACGCTGCTGACCGCCACCAGGCCACCGAAGCGTTTGGTTAACCCTTTCGCTTCCAGGATTGCCATGCTATCCTCCTCACGCCTCAACGCCGCCGGGCGCTGCCACTGACGCGTCGTCCATTTCAGCCTCGTGGAGCGCCAACCGCCGGCGGGCTGATGGCAGCAGTCCTTCCGGCCTCACGATCAGCATGATGACCAGCCCGGCACCGTATGCCAGAATGCGGTACTCGTCCACCTCACGCAGCACTTCCGGCAAGCCAATCAGGAAGAGGGC
>JAUVRU010000485.1 GCA_030597485.1 Anaerolineae bacterium | reverse complement strand
TCCGAAGTCTTGCCCGAATCGAGAATCCATCCGCCGGATATGGCTGTCGCCCCCGGCACCATGATGATGCTGCCCGGCTGAGGGAGCAAAGTGTCCTGTACCTGGTCCGACCCGGGCACAGATTCTGGCGTCTCCTCCCCGGTCGAGACAGCTGGACGCAGTTGGTAGGGTATGTCTCGCTCGGCCAGCAAGTCTGCCAGCCGGGCTGCCTGACGACTCACCAGCACAATCCGGTCCCCGGCCCGCCGGCGCTCCCGCAAATCCTCCATCAATCGTTTCAACTGACCCCCATACACGGGAGCAGGGGCGAACAGGTCAGCTAAGCCGGGCTGGGAGTCAGGCTGTGGAGCACCTGGGGGTGTGGCCTCGTCCACCCACCGGGTGTGCCCGGTAATCAGATGAGGGCGACCGTGCATCTCGGCCGTCAGCTCCTCCGGCGCGAAGTAGGGAGGGGGCCAGCCGGCCGGCAGCTCCCCCTGGTGCCGCAGATCGCGCTCTAGATGCCTGGCTTGCTGCTCCAAATCCCCCATAACGCCCGTCAGCTCAGCCGGGTCCTCGATCACCAGCAGGCCGTCGCCAGACAGATACTCAATGGGAGAGGCTGGATGGTCATAGAAGAAGGGCAGGTAGAATTCGATGCCCCGGAAATGCTCCGACTGGCCAAGGTGGAGAATATCCTCCTCGAAGTCTGACCTGGCCACCGGGTGGCAGGCTGAGAGATCCAGCTGCCGGGCGGCCTCAGCGGCCGCAGGTGACAGCCGAGTCAGCGCCTCGTGGGCGGGAACGAGTTCAAAGGTGGTCACCCGCCTCTCGGAGCGCTGCGTGAGCGGGTCGAAGGTGCGCAGGGAGTCGATCTCATCGCCGAACAGCTCGACCCGCAGGGGCAACGGTTGATTGGGAGGGAAGACGTCGAGAATGCCGCCCCGGCGGCTGAAGGTACCCGGCTCCTCAACAGTGCTGCTATGGCGATAGCCGGTGTCCAGCCACGCCTTCAACAGGTCATTGAGGATAACCCGTTGGCCGACACGCAAGGACCGCAGCTCAGCCCGCAACGTGGCTGGCGGGATAGTCTTTTGCATCAGGGCACGCGCTGAAGCCACAACCAGCGGGGGGTGACCGTGGCTGTCCCCCCCCTGCCAGGCGGCCATGGCTGCCAGCACCCGGATGCGCTCGCCAATGGTGTCTCTTCCCCAAGCCACCCGCTCGTATGGCAGGGCGTCCGGATCGGGCAAGCGGAAAACAGACTGCGGAAACGGGGACCATATCCGGACTTGCTGAACGAAGGCCTGTGCGTTGTCGGCGCGGGCAACCAATACCAGCATAGGCTGGCGGGTGTGAGCATGTAGAGCTGCCACCACGGCCGGGCGGGCCGTCGCCAACAGGCCCAAGGGGACACCTTCGGCGGGCAGGCACGGCGGTTCCGCATCCAGCCCGGCGGTCAGCGCCCGGTAGGCCGGTATGTCCTGCAGCAGTGTGAGAAGACTGCTTAGAGTCACCTGATTATCAGTTCACCCTCACGGTCCTATGCCATCCATCCACAGATCAGGCCGTTGGTATGGCCCCGCTCCTTCGGAGCGGCACATCTGCTATTCCCCATCGCGAGCCGCACTGTTGGCAGAGATCAACGCCGGCCAGAGAGAGTATTCAGATGTCAGATCAAAGTCGGCGTTGGGCCCCAGCCCTTCACGACCCAGGGACGACCAGGCCCAATTGCCCTCCGCCAGCTGTTTGGAGACGATGTTGTTGGCCACGTGAACGGCCACATCCCGGTAACGTATCTCGCCGGTGATGCGGTAAGCCATGGCGCAACCCCAGCCGGCCTTGCCGCTGGAGGGGCCATCCCACGGATTCACGCAGCGTGATTGGAAATCGAAGAACCATTGAGCCAGCTCCCAGTGCTTGGCTTCGCCGGTGGCTTCGGACAGTTGAATCAGGAAGGCGAAGGGAAGCCCCACGGCATACCACATCTGATTCTGGGCCCGGGTATCAACGACCCGCCACAAAGCTTCGCCGTCATCAACGATCTCGGTGCCTAACTGCCCGTTCGCTTCGATGCCGGTGAAAAACCGGTCTTTCGGTGCCGGCTGAAGCTCGACCACGTGGGCCAGGAATTCAGCCACACGCCGGGCCGCATCGGTCTGTCCCGCAGCCAGACAGGCAACCCCCACAGCACTGGACGACACTGTGTCGGACCGCCCCTTGCCACCCGGCTCGGTCCGTCGCGAGTAGCACCCGCCGTGGTCCGGTGACTGTTGGCTGAGCAAGAACCGGATGGCAGGTGCGGCAATCTCGTAGCGGCCGGCGATCATGCTGCCGGTAACGAAATACGTGTTGGAGTAGGGATAGTGCACCTGGTTGTGGAAGAGGCCATGGCGCGGCCCGAAATCGCCGTCGGCTGTCAGAAAGTGCTCCGAGGCGTAATTGAGCGAGCGCTGAGCAGCGGCCAGCTGGCCGGTCACGACAAGGCTCCAGCTGGCCTTATAGAAACCATCTACCTTGGGATCGTCGAGACCAGCCCAGCCTCCATCCGACTGCTGTTGTGCCACCAACCACTGGCTGCCCGCCAGGGCAGCCTCCCAAAGCCGTTCTGTCACCATCATACTCCCTCCCTTGGCTCAGTTGAACTCATTCATCGCTCCTTGAAAGCCATCCCGCACCGCCGCATGAATGGCCTGCACCGCTTGCTCATACGCCAGCTCCATGGTTGGCTTCTGGTCGGCGTCGAAGTCCTGCAACACGTAGGCCTCGGCAGCCATCCGACCCGGTGGACGACCGATGCCGATGCGCAGCCGGGGGAAGTCACGTGTTTTCAAATGGTTGACAATGGTGGCGATGCCGTGATGCCCGCCGGCACCTCCCTGGTCGCGCAGCCGGAGCACACCCAGCGGCAGGTCCAGGTCGTCGTGGATAATCAGTGTGCGCTCCGGCGGCACCTTGTAGAAACGGGC
>JAUVRU010000526.1 GCA_030597485.1 Anaerolineae bacterium | reverse complement strand
CGTTCCTCTCAAGTTGAGCATGTTAACTTTACATAAAGTGTTCAGTGACACTTATGCCAATGAGCCGTTCATTTGGCTGCTGCCTGAGGGACAGCTGGCGTCAATAGCCCATGCGGCGGGCACGAATCGATGTGTTGTGTCGCTCACGCTGCCGGCTCCGGGTCAGTTGATCGTGTGCTCGGCCATTGACAACTTGGTGAAGGGGGCAGCTGGACAGGCGGTGCAGAACCTCAACCTGATGTTCGACCTGGACGAATCTATGGGATTATCGAAATCATGACTCAGGTCATCAAAGTCGGGGGCAATGACCTGGACAACCCCGAATTCGTGCAGCGACTTGCCGAGACGATTAAGGGATTGAGTCATCTGTCGGTGCTGGTTCACGGCGGCGGTAAAGAGATCCGCAGCCTTCAGGAACGGCTGGGACTCGAGCCTCGCTACGTGGAGGGGTTGCGCGTCACCGACAGCGCGTCCTTGGAAGTGGTCCAGATGGTGCTGAGCGGTCGGGTGAACAAACGGCTGGTGGCTGCGCTCATTGCCGAGGGGGTGGACGCTTTTGGCATGTCGGGCATAGACCGGAGCGCGGTGAAGGCGGAGAAACTGGAGCACCCGGGCGGTGATTTGGGGTGGGTAGGACGGGTGGTGGCAGTTCGATCGGAGGTCTTTTTCAACATGCTGGAGAACAGCGTCACCCCGGTACTGTCTCCGATCTGCTGGGGAAGCGACGGCAGCATATTCAACGTCAATGCCGATCACGTGGCTGAGGGGGTGGCTCGGGCCCTGGAGGCCAACATGTTGGCCTTTGTCTCAAACGTGCCCGGTGTGCTTTGTGATGGCACCTTGGTCGAGCGTCTAACGCCCGATCAGGCAACAACGCTGATTGACGACGGCACCATCACGGGAGGCATGATTCCCAAGGTTCGCTCTGCGATTGAAGCAGTCACCCGGGGCGTGACTGCCGTGCACATCACTGACCTGGATGGGTTGCGACAGGGCACGGGAACGGTCATCACCGACGGCTAGCCCTGAAGGCCGGCGAAGTTTCATCCGATATCTACGGGAGGGAGTCAACCATGAAGGATTCAACCAAGGGACAGGCGTCCGACATCGTTGCACTGGAACGAAACCACGTGCTGCAAACCTACCGGCGACCGGAATTCGTGCTGGTACGTGGTGAAGGCGCATACGTCTATGACAGTAATGGACGCGCCTACATTGACGGCGTGGCCGGGATTGCTGTCAATGCCCTGGGACATAGAGACCCACAGACAGTGGCCACGATCCGCGCTGCGGCCGAGGGCTTGATCCACGTCTCCAACCTGTATCACACGGAACCTCAGGTTTTGCTGGCCCGGGCGCTGGTGGAACGCAGCTTCGCCGATCGGGTCTTCTTCTGCAATTCTGGAACCGAGGCAATGGAGGGCGCCCTCAAGTTCGCCCGCAAATTCGCCCGCCAGGATTACGGAGACGACAAGACCCACATTGTAGCCTTCACCGGCTCCTTTCACGGACGTACCCTGGGTGCGCTCTCGATCACGGCGACGGAGAAGTATCGAGCTCCGTTTGAACCGCTGGTACCTGGTGTGCGCTTTGCTCCCTTCAATGACGTATCGGCCGCGGAGGAAGCCATCACCGAGGAGGTATGTGCCGTTGTTGTTGAACCGGTGCAGGGCGAGAGTGGAATACACCCGGCGACGAGAGACTTCCTGGAGTGCACTCGCGCCGCATGCAATCGAGCAGGAGCGCTGCTTGTCTTCGATGAGGTTCAGTGTGGCCTGGCCAGGACTGGCACCTTGTGGGCATACCAGCACTACGACGTTGTGCCAGACCTTATGACGTTGGCGAAGCCGTTGGCCGCCGGACTTCCTATGGGCGCGGTGCTGATGACTCAGGCCGTTGCCGACGTTATGGTCCCCGGCGATCACGGCAGCACCTTTGCCGCCGGGCCGTTGGTGTGTCAGGTTGCCCAAGTGGTGCTGGATCGCGTGTCAGCGCCTGACTTCCTGGCCGAAGTGCGGGAAAAGGGGCACTACCTGTCCAGCCGGCTATCTGCACTAGCAGAGAAAAGTCCGTTGGTCCGTGAGTTGCGGGGGATGGGGCTAATGTGGGGGATGGAGTGCTCGGTGGAGTCGGACTCGGTGTTCGCCGCCGGCTCCCGGCCTGGCATCCTGGTGTGCAGTGCAGGCCCCAATGTCGTGCGCCTGCTGCCGCCGCTGACAATCAGCCAGCCTGAAATCGATGAGATGGTGAAGCGGTTGACAGCTGCGTTTTCTGACGTAGAGCAAGAGACAGCGTGAGCGAGATAGACGCTGAGGTGGCGAGTGCCCGGATCCCGGACGTGCCGGGCATCGTGGCGCTGGTTGACCGGTATGCCCGGCACGGCGAGATACTACCCCGCACGCAGGAAGAAATCTGCCAAACGATTCGCGATTGGGTAGTAGCCAAACGAATGGGGCAGGTCGTTGGCTGTGGGTCGCTGGTCGTTCTGCGGGATGATCTCGTCGAGATCCGTTCCCTGGTCGTCGCACCTGAATTTCAGGGGGAAGGTATCGGGCGACGTCTGATAACCCTCTTGCTGGAGCAAGCGACGGAGCTGGGGATCCCGCAGGCCTTTGCGCTAACGCGCCAGACGGGTTTTTTCTTCAAGGTGGGGTTCCACCAGGCTCCTCGCGAGACGTTG
>JAUVRU010000344.1 GCA_030597485.1 Anaerolineae bacterium | reverse complement strand
CGCAGCCGCCATGATGGTCCCCCAGGGGTCAACGATCATACTCCGTCCATAACGCCAGCTGCTCGCCCCATCTTTCCCAAATTGGGCCGCAGCCAGAACGCAGGCATGGTTCTCAATGGCCCGTGCTCTCAGCAAGATCTCCCAGTGGGCCCGGCCCGTCGCCCTGGTAAACGCGGCCGGCACGACCAGCACCTCTGCGCCGGCCACAGCCATCTGGCGATAGAACTCCGGAAAGCGTAGATCAAAGCAAATGGACATGCCCAGTCTGAATTCTGGCGGGTCAACCACCACCATGTCGTCACCAGGCAGAATCCTTTTCGATTCGGTATCGCTCACCTGACCGGGAATGTTGACATCAAACAGGTGGATCTTGCGATAGCGAGCGATCAGCTCGCCTACTGGATCAAAAAGTACGCTGGTGTTGTAGAAACGGTGGGGATCAGCGGATTTCTCGATGAGGCTGCCCCCGTGCAGGTAAATGCCGTGCTGGCGCGCCTTCGCGGCCAACCGTTCTGTTGTAGGACCCGGCACTGATTCGCTCATCTCAGCGAACCCATTGTAGGGACCGAGGAAGGTCATGTACTCCGGTAGCAGGATGAATTGAGCGCCCTGATCCGCGGCTTGGTCAACTAACGCCAAAGACCGAGCCACGTTTTGCTCACGTCTTCCGCCGGAATTCATCTGGACAACAGCAACTTGCACGGCATGCATCTCCTCTTTGGCGGTGGTCGGGATGCGCCAAGACCGTAAACTGGACAGGGCGTGCTAACTCATAGATGGCGGAGCCACACATACAAGGTGGCCAGGACCAGCGACATGAAGGTAACGATAACACCATAGCGCAAGAAGTGTCGGAAGCTGATGGGGTGGCCACTCCGCCCAGATAGGTCAGCTACCACCACATTGGCCGACGCTCCCACCAGCGTCGCGTTGCCGCCCAGGCACGCGCCCAACGAGAGAGACCACCACAACGGCTCTATCGGCATTGTCTGCCCCAGGCTTTGAACAATGGGTATCATAGTGGCCGTGTAGGGGATGTTGTCCACAATGCCCGACGCTACCGCAGACAGCCAAAGGATCAGTATTGCGGTCATCGGCAGGCTACCGCCCGTCATCCGCAGCGCCGCTTGAGCGGCTATGTCGATAAGCCCCACCGCTACCACTCCTTCCACAAGAATGAACAAACCAACGAAGAAAAGCAGGGTTGTCCATTCCACCTCCTGCAGCACATGATGAGGATCGCCGCGTGTCCAGAGCAACAGGAGGGTGGCGCCGCCCATTGCAATGGTAGCTGGCTCCAAATGCAGGATGCCGTGAACCACAAACCCCACGATTACGACCCCCAAGACCACCAAGGATTTGAACAGCAAGGGACGATTGGTGATCAGCTCAGAAGTGTCCAGAACACCAACGTCCAATGTGTCGGCACTGTCGGTCTGTAGATCCTTCTTGAACAGGAACCAGGACAACCCGAGGAACGCAAGCAAGATCACCAAGCTTATGGGACCTGTATTGAACAGAAACGCCAGGAAGTCCAGGCCGGCTGCGCTGCCGATGAGGATGTTGGGGGGATCACCAATAAGGGTGGCCATGCCACCGATATTGGCAGCCAAAATCTCCGCGATGAGAAATGGCACGGGACTGACAGACAGGTGAGCTGCTATGAAGAGAGTCACGGGGGCAACCAGCACCACCATGGTCACATTGTCCAAGAATGCAGAGCCGATCGCGGTGATCAGGGACAGTATAAGCAGGGTGCGAAATGGACTACCTCCCCCCAACTTCACAGCCCGGATGGCCACCCACTGAAACAGGCCTGTTTCGCGCAGCACATTGGCAATAATCATCATGCCCATCAACAGGAAGATGACGTTCCAATCTACTACCTCAAGGGCATGCCCTTGGGGCAATACACCCACCACAATCATGGCGAAGCCGCCCAACAGCGCCGCCACGGTGCGGTGCACTCGCTCGGTCACGATCAACGCATAGGTTATGAGGAAAATGCCGCCGGCCAACCACATCGGATTCATACCGATTCCTCCGGTCCCGCCGAATTGCAGCTGTAACACACAGCCATCAGCTCCAACAAGTTGATATATCCGACGATCCGATACTGTTCATCCACCACCGGCAGGCCGGTCAACCCATTCTCGTGCATACGCTTAAAAGCGTCCTTGACCGTCTCGCCCCTCTTGACCCATACGGGATCCTGCATCGCGTCCGCCGCAGTACGCATGCCACTCTTGCCAGCAAAATCCATCGCGTCTTCCAAATCAACGATCTCGCTCAGAAACTCTTCGGGTATGATGTGGAAGAACAGGGCATCGACCAGGGCACGGAGACGCAGTAGTCCTGCCAGCTGTCCATCCTCGCCCACCACACAGGCTACGTGCACATTGGGGTGAGCTAGCATAGCCTGAGATACCTGATCCAGTGGCGTGTCACCGGACACGATTGTCGGCTCTAGGTCCAAAACGGCAGCTGCCTCCTCAACTGACGTATCGCGCCGGATCATCCACTCCGGACACACGGCAGGCGGCAAGGTGGCCTGGGGTGGTTGTGGCTGTGCCTTGCGCAGCCCCTTAACCCGCGTGACGGGCAACACCAATAGCAGTCCGCTGTCGGCCCGCTCAAAGCCGCCAACAACCCGCTCTGCCTCAGCAACGGCCTGGTCCACCAGAGCATCATCTTCGATGACGGCCAACAATGTGCGGCGACGAACCTCGTCGCTGCCGAACAGACGGGCAAGGGCTCCCAGACCCACGCTGCTCAGCCACGTCCTGGTGCGGTGCGCCCCAACGCTTTGCAGAATCGTCACCCCCGGCACACCAATCGTTTGCCAGGCTTCCAGCAACGCTGGTAAGCGCTGCAGGTCATCCAGAATAATCATCACTAGTTGGGCCATAGTCTCTCTCCTCTGTTGCCTTGGCCGCGTTGGCGTGGTATCTTGTGATATCTTCAATTAAGGACATGGTAAGATCGATGCGTGCTATCATCCAACGCGTGACACGCGGTTCCGTTTCAGTGGCTAATCAGACAGTGGGTGCTGTCGGTGATGGCCTTGTGATATTTGTCGGTGTTACCCATGCCGACACACCGGCCGAAGCCCAAACCCTGGCCCGAAAAGCCGCCCACCTTCGCATCTTTGAGGACGAGGCCGGGAAAATGAACCGGTCGGCATTAGATGTGGGAGGTGAGGTCTTGGTGATACCACAGTTCACGCTGTACGCCGACTGCCGCCGGGGACGACGCCCCAGCTTCACCGAAGCCGCTCATCCCGACCAAGCCGTTCCCCTCATCGACCAGTTTGTCAGCGGGCTTCAGGAGGAGGGAGTACCGCGAGTGGTCACCGGCATATTTCGGGCACCCATGCTCGTCGCAATCCACAATGACGGCCCGGTCACCATCTTTCTGGACACCGACGCCCTGTAGCTAATCCTTCGCCATGCTCTTCAACGCCATGTAGGCGGGCCGCATCCGAAGGTCAGGGTAGCCAGGGTAGATAACGCTCCAAAAGGTCTGTTCGTCGTCAATACCCCACTCTGAGTCTGGCATGTAAATCAAGCTCATGACGGCAATCCAGGGCCGCCAATGCTCACTAGCATACTGAAACGCGCGCACCAGGTAGTCGGCCTGCTGTCCATCCGTGACCGCGTGCCAGCGGTACGGGGAGTCTGATCGGGGGTCGGTGGTCCAGCCGAATTCCAGCAGCGCCATGCGTTTGTCACCATCGCCATTCGCCAGCATCACGGCTCGCACGTCCTCGATGTGGCGAAAGCAGTAGATACGTTTCAGT